>NZ_JBEYTW010000085.1:0-37997 GCF_040643275.1 Spirillospora sp. NPDC047418 | reverse complement strand
CGGTTTTTTTTTTTTTTTCTTTCCGTACCCCCCCCTTTTTTTCTCCGGGGGGTGGGGGGGGGGGGGTTGGCGGGCGGCGGGGGGGGGGGGGGGGGGGCCCGGCTTTTCCCCCCCCCCCGCCACGCCGTCCGTCAGCGCTGCAGGGTCAGCAGGCCCGGCCGGTAGGGCAGGAGGCCGTAGTCGCCGCCGGAGTTGGGGCTGCGCCCCTGGTAGAGGAGTTTGAGATTGCAGGGATCGACGGTGAAGGTCTGGTCAGCGTTGGTGCGGATCAGTTCGCCGTGGCTGATGTCGTTGGTCCAGGTGGCGCCGCTGTTGGCCTTGCCGGCGAAGGGGTTGCCCTCGGACGCGGCCTGCGGTGTCCACGAACCGTTCAGGCTGGTGGACGTGAACGAGCGGAAGTAGCGGCCCTGGGAGCCGATCGCCTCGACGAGCATGAGGTAGCGGTTCTGGTCCTGGAGTTTGTAGACCTGAACGGCCTCGAACAGGTTGTTGGTCGAATCGCTCATGACCACTGTCGAGCTCGAGCCGAAACTGCCCGGGAAGTTCCCGATCGGCATACTGGCCCGGTAGATCTTGCCGTTGTCACCGGCGAAGAAGAGGTACATGTTCGAGCCGTCGCCGATGAGCGTCTGGTCGATGGGTCCCGTTCCGGAGCCGGAGATGCTCCCGGTGAAGAGCGTGTGCTCCGACGACCAGCCATTCGGGTTGATGGGGTCGCTGGACGTCCGGTAGGAGAAGGCGGACCCGCCCCACTGGTAGGCGAGCACCCAGATGTTCTTCGGTGCGAAGTAGAACAGGGTGGGCGCGACGGTGGAATTCGACATCGTGTTCTGGCTGACCGAGCCCATCTGCGACCAGTCGCTGAACAGGCCGAAGTTCATCGAACCCCATCTCGACCCAGTGTCGTGCGTCGTGGCGTAGACGAGGTTCTGGCCGTTGTAGGGGGCGACGGTGAAGTCCTTGAGCGACACCCATCCCGACTTGGGCTGGGCCAGCGCACCCGTTGACGTCCAGTGGTAGGACGACGGTAGATCGCACGTCTGACCGGGATCGCCGCCGCCGTCATCGCCGCCGCCGACCTCGGCGAGCTGCCACTGCTGGTTGGCACCGCCCCAGTCGTCGTACTGGACGATGTTCGCGCCGTCCGCCGTGGAGCCGCCCTGGACTTCGAGAGCCTTGTTGCTGTTGCGTGAGATGAACCTGACGTAGCCATCCGAGCTGTCGGCCAGCCGCCACTGCTGGTTGGTGCCGTTGTGGTCGGTCCACTGGACGATCGAGGCGCCGTTGGCGGTGGAGTAGTCGTAGACGTCCAGCACCTTGCCGGAGTGGCGGGACTTGATGCGGTAGTAGCCGTCGCCGGAGTCGACGAACTGCCACTGCTGCTGGTTCTGGTCGTTCCTGGCCCACTGGGTGATGCGGGCGCCGTCGTTGGTCGCCAGGTTGTAGACGTCCAGGGCCTTGCCGCTGTTGCGGTTGACCAGGACGTACCACTTGTTCACGTCCACTGTCGCGGCTTGGGCGGCCTGTGTGTTGATCACGGACAGGAGCACCGACAGCAGGAGCGATGCCAGCACGGCCGCACCGGTCCTCAGCATGGACTTCTTCCTTTCGCATGTTGATGTTTGCGCTAACATTTCCAGCTCGGACGAGACCTCTTCTCCATCGGCGATTGGGGGAGGTGGTGGTGGGCCGGAGTAAATACGAGGCCGCGCGACTCGTCAAGGGCCCCCGCCCGTCGAAAGGTTTCGACCGCAGGTCGCCTGCCAGATCGCGCATACAGGCCGGCGACTGGACGTCCGCCATGAAAGATTTTGAAACTATTGACGAAATCTCGGAGCGCTCACACACTGAGTCCGCGACGCCCCGGTGGTGGTGCGTTCCCGTGAGGGAGCGCGGCGTCTGTTGCACGGATGTGTCCGTGCCGCCCCTTCGTTTCTTTCATGGAGGAACAGACGTGCGTACAAATGCCATGCCCAGGTCCAAAGTCCGGAAGCGGGCCTTCCTCGCGAGCGCCCTCGGGGTGCTCTGCACGGCCGCCGCTCTGGTGGCGCCGTCCCCCGCCACCGCCGCGGAGAGCACGCTGGGCGCCGCGGCGGCGCAGAGCGGCCGCTACTTCGGCACCGCCATCGCCTCGGGCCGGCTCAACGACTCGGCGTACACCACGATCGCGGGCCGCGAGTTCAACATGGTGACCGCCGAGAACGAGATGAAGATCGACGCCACCGAGCCCCAGCAGGGCCAGTTCAACTTCAGCTCGGGCGACCGCGTCTACAACTGGGCCGTCCAGAACGGCAAGCAGGTACGCGGCCACACCCTGGCCTGGCACTCGCAGCAGCCCGGCTGGATGCAGAACCTCAGCGGCAGCTCCCTGCGCCAGGCGATGATCAACCACATCAACGGCGTCATGGCCCACTACAAGGGCAAGATCGTCCAATGGGACGTCGTGAACGAGGCCTTCGCCGACGGCAACTCCGGAGGCCGCCGCGACTCCAACCTGCAGCGCACCGGCAACGACTGGATCGAGGTCGCCTTCCGCACCGCGCGCGCCGCCGACCCGTCCGCCAAGCTCTGCTACAACGACTACAACATCGAGAACTGGAACTGGGCCAAGACCCAGGGCGTGTACTCCATGGTCCGCGACTTCAAGCAGCGCGGCGTCCCCATCGACTGCGTCGGCTTCCAGTCCCACTTCAACAGCGGCAGCCCCTACAACAGCAACTTCCGCACCACCCTGCAGAGCTTCGCCGCGCTCGGCGTCGACGTGGCCATCACCGAACTGGACATCCAGGGTGCCTCGCCGACGACCTACGCCAACGTGACCAACGACTGCCTGGCCGTCTCGCGCTGCCTCGGCATTACCGTCTGGGGCGTGCGGGACACCGACTCCTGGCGCTCGGAGCAGACGCCGCTGCTGTTCGACGGCAACGGCAACAAGAAGGCCGCCTACTCCTCGGTCCTCAACGCCCTCAACAGCGGCGACCCCGGCGACCCGACCGACCCCCCGACCCAGGACGCGGGGACGATCAAGGGCGTCGGCTCGGGCCGCTGCCTGGACGTGCCCAACGCCAGCACCACCGACGGCACCCAGCTCCAGTTGTGGGACTGCCACGGCGGCACCAACCAGCAGTGGACCTACACCGACGCCGGTGAGCTGAGGGTCTACGGCAACAAGTGCCTGGACGCCGCCGGCACCGGCAACGGCACCAAGGTCCAGATCTACAGCTGCTGGGGCGGCGACAACCAGAAGTGGACCCTCAACTCCGACGGATCCATCGTCGGCGTCCAGTCCGGCCTCTGCCTGGACGCCGCCGGCAGCGGCAACGGCACCCCGATCCAGCTCTACTCCTGCTGGAACGGCGACAACCAGCACTGGACCCGCACCTGACCTGCCCGAAGCAGAAGGGTGAACCGATGAAGACCCACGGTGCGGCTTCGCCCGCCCCGCCGCCAAGGCGCCGCCGGTGGTCCCGGATCGCCGCCGCGGTGGCGTCGGCTCTGGCGATCGGCATGCTCGTCGCGGTGGACCCGGCGCCGGCCGAGGCGGCGACGGTGGACACCAACGCCTGGTACGTCCTGGTCAACCGCAACAGCGGCAAGGCACTGGACGTCTACGGCGCGTCCACCGCCGACGGCGCGCGAGTCAGCCAATGGACGCGCAACGACGGAGCCAACCAGCAGTGGCAGTTCGTGGACTCCGGCGGCGGCTTCTACCGGCTGAAGGCACGGCACTCGGGCAAGGTGCTCGACGTGGCCGGCGCCTCGACGGCCGACGGTGCCGCGATCCAGCAGTGGAGCGACCACGGCGGAACCAACCAGCAGTTCCGCCTGGCCGACTCCGACGCGGGCCACGTCCGGCTGATCAGTCGCAGCAGCGGCAAGGCGGTGGAGGTCCAGGGCGCCTCCACCGCCGATGGCGGCAGCGTCGTCCAGTACACCGACTGGGGCGGCGCCAACCAGCAGTGGACGATGGTCAAGCTGTCGTCCGGGGGCGGTGGCGGCAGCGGATGCGGCCGCGCCCCGGCGCTCACGAGCGGCACGTACACGATCCAGAGCAGCGGTAAGAGCCGCAGCTTCATCCTCCGCGTTCCGTCCAACTACGACAGCGACCACCCCTACCGGCTGATCTTCGCGTTCCACTGGCGCGGCGGAACCGCCGGCGACGTCGCCTCGGGCGGGACGAGCGGGAGCGCCTGGTCCTACTACGGCCAGCAGGAACAGTCCAACAACAGCGCGATCCTCGTCGCACCCCAGGGCCTCGGCAACGGCTGGGCCAATACGGGCGGTGAGGACGTCACCTTCGTCGACGACATGATCCGGCAGATCGAGAGCGGCCTCTGCGTCGACCCGGCGCAGCGCTTCGCCACGGGCTTCAGCTGGGGCGGCGGCATGAGCTACGCACTCGCCTGCGCCCGCGCGAACGCGTTCCGAGCCGTCGCGGTCATGTCCGGCGCCCAGATCAGCGGGTGCGGCGGCGGCACCCAGCCCATCGCCTACTTCGGAATCCACGGGATCAGCGACTCCGTCCTCAACATCACGCAAGGACGGTCACTGCGCGACACGTTCGTCGCCAACAACGGCTGCACTCCCCAGAACCCGCGCGAGCCCGCCCCGGGCAGCCGGACGCACATCACCACCGCCTACTCGGGCTGCCGCGCCGGGTACCCGGTCCAGTGGGCCGCGTTCGACGGCGACCACATCCCGGGTCCGGTCGACGGCTCCTCGAACGAGAGCGGCATCACCACCTGGACCAAGGGAGAGATCTGGAGGTTCTTCGCACAGTTCCAGTGACACGTCTACAGCACGGAGTGGAGCCGGGAACGCCCTGGCTCCACTCCGTCGTCCATCTCCAGGGCTGACGGCACGCCCGACCAAAGCCCGGCCGAGTATCGACCTTCGAGCACTGGCAGTCACCTTTGGACGGCTGCCGACGCGGCGGCGGGCCTTCTAGGTTCGAGAGCATGAACGTGGAAGGCCCCGGCTCGCCCCCGCTCCCGCGCCGGATCGCGCTGGTGGTGGCGCTGCTCCTGCTGTCACCGGTCTGCGCCGAGTACCTCATCGGCTACGACCAGATCATCGGGCGTCCGCTGGAGCTGCTCGGCGGGCTGCTCATCCTCGCCCCGCTGTACGGAACCGTCGCGGTACTGATCCGCGAGGCCGTCCGCCGTACCGGCCGGGGCTGGCCGACGATCGTGCTGCTGAGCGCGGCGTTCGGGCTCGTCCAGGCGGGGCTGATCGACCAGAGCCTGTTCAATCCCGACTTCGTGGACGAGCCGTCCTGGGACCGCGACCGGCTGCCGACCCACATCCCGGAGCTGGGCCTCAGCGCCTACTACCTGCTGAGCTTCGTCGCGGGGCACGTGATCTGGAGTTTCGCCGCCCCCATCGCGGTCATCGAGGCGTGCGCGCCGCGCTACGCGAAGCGTCCGTGGCTGGGACGGGCCGGCATCACCATGATGGTCGTCCTGTACGGCCTGGGCGCGGCGATCATCTTCAGGGAGCACACCAGGGACTTCATGGCGAGCCCGGCGCAACTGGCCACCACCGCGGCGATCGCCGTCCTGCTGGGCATCGCCGCGTTCGTCCTCCCCCGCCGGTCGGCGCCCGTACCGTGGCGGGTCCCGCCGCCGTGGCTGGTGGGGTGCGGCGCCGTGGTGCTGTGGGGCACCCACCAGCTGTCACCCGCGTCCTGGGCGGGGGTGGCACTGGCAGCGCTCGCCCTCACGCTCGCGGCGGGATGCCTGCTGCGGTACTCCGGCCGGCGCGACTGGAACCACCGGCACGTCCTGGCGGCCGGCGGAGCCGCGCTCGTGGTCAACTCGGCGCTCGCGTTCGTGGTCGAACCGCTCGGCGAGACGTCCTACGCGGTCAAGTACACCGTCAACACCGTCCTGCTGCTGGGGGTGCTGCTCCTCCTCGCCCTCATCGACCATCATCTGCGCCGTTCCAAGGAGACCGTCACGCCCGTAGGGAGGTCCTGAACATGCGATCGCAGCCGGACGTTTCCACGACGCTGGCCCGGTCGGTGTGGGCCCAGGGGGCACTCTGCGCCGCGGCGGCGGTGCTGCTGGGCGGGGTCGGCTGGCTGCTCGATCTGCTCGCGCACTGGCTGGTGACCCTGGACCGGGCACCGATGCAGGGCCCGGCCGAACTGCTGGTCTCCGTCCCCGAGCCGTGGCTCGCCATCGGCCTGATCAGCCTCGGAGCGCTGGCGGGGACGGCGCTGATCCTCTTCGACTCGCTGGAGCAGGTCTCGGTCACCGTGTCCGGCGAGCGGGTCGTCCTGAAGCGGGCGGGCCATTTCCAGAAGATCGCCCGCGAACAGATCGGCCACGTCTTCCGGGAGAAGGACCGCCTGGTGGTTCTCGGCCCCAAGGGCGAGGAGGTCGCCCGGGAGAAATGCGACCTCGGCGCACGGCGCCTGGCCGCGGCCTTCACCGAGTACGGCTACGCCTGGGTGGACGGCGACCCGTACGAGGACGAGTTCCGTATCTGGGCTCCCAGGACCCCGGAACTGCCCGACCTGGCGAACGCCCTCCTCGCGGCCCGCGCGGACGCCATGAAGTCCTCCGATTCCGGCGACTCCGCCAAGGAACTGCGCCGCGAACTGGCCCGGATCGGCATCGTCGTCCGCGACAAGGGCAAACAGCAGTACTGGCGCGGCCCCGGCCGCCACTGACCCCACCAGAACCCACTGCGCGGTTCTCCCGTCCAGCGTGCGAAGTGGTCACCGGGGGGCCGCCGTGTGATCCTTTGAGGCCTGGATGTGCCCGCCGGCTCGGGTCGGTTGCGGGCTGGTGGGGGTGGGGATGGGCGGACGGCGTGAGGGCGGGGGCGGGTTGAAGGCGTACGGGGCCAGGGCCGGCCGTTTCGCCTTCTCGCAGCTCGTGGTGGGCCTCGTGTTCCTGATGGTCTGGACCTTCCTCATCGGCGTCATGGTGGAACAGGTCGCGGCCACTCATCGCGCTGCGAAAGGGGAGGGCTTTCCGGGGACGTTCACGGTGCAATCGCAGGCGTGCTCGCGCGGCAGATGTACCTGGTACGGCGTGTTCACTACCGACAGTCTTTTCCAGCTGACCAACGGAAGTGTCGAACTGAGAGGGGACGGCGGCCGTTCCATTCAGGTCGGGGACTCGGTTCCGGCACTCGACGTCGGCTCAGGGATCTTCGTCCAGGTGAAGGGCGGGTCGCCGGAATGGGGGGAGCCGTTCGGCGTCGGGCTCTTCGTCGCGTTGACCGGCAGCCTCGGGGTGGGGCTGAACGCCATGGTGCTGTGGGGCGTTTACTGGACGCGGGCCTCTCCCGCGTCGCGCAGGCGGCAGGCGAGGGGCCGCAAGGGGTTCAGGCTGCGCGGCCTCGCCGACCGGGACCGGTGGGGGTGGTCGGCGCGGCCCGATTCGTCCGCGGTCGGGGTGAAGATCGCCAGGTCGAAGGGGCGGACCCTGGGCGGGGCGGTCGGCCTGCTGTCACTGGTGGCGTTGCTGCTGCTGTTCGGTCTGATCTGGGCCGAGTTCAACGAGGAGACCACCCGGGCCGAGTTGGTCGGGGGCCTGTGGTGGCCGCTCTTCGCGGTCGTCTTCACGGGCGTCGCGGTCCAGACGCTCAGGCTGGTGCTGGCACGGCCCCGGATGTGGGTCACGGACGATGAGATCGTCATCTGGGACGCAGTGCTGCTGTGGAAGGTGCTGCGGATCCCGCGCACCGAAATCGCGGCGATCCATTACGGCGATGAGCCGCGGCGGCGCCGGGTCGATGAGGGCGTGGCCCAGTTGACGCCGTTCCGGGAGGAACTCAACCTCGCCCTGCAGATGCGGGACGCCATCTCTCTTCCCGCACGCCGGCTGCGCTGGGGGAACTGGTTCTGGGTCATGCTGACGCTGAGGGATCTGGATCCGCAGACGGGCATGCCGCAGCGAGGACGCCTGGTCCGCCGGTTGTCCCTTCGGGTGAAGGATCCGCGCAGGGTGGCGATCGATCTCGACCGCTGGCTGGCGGAGGGCGAGGCACTCCCGTCGGCGGAGTTCGAGCCGGTCGATCATTCCCATTACGGCACGGTCCGCACGCACCGCGGCGTCGGTGCGGCGCGCGTCAAGATCAAGGGGCCGCTTCCCCAGCCGGTGCTGGCCGAGTTCCGGAACGAGGGCTCCGGGACGCTGCGGGCCTGGCTTCGGCGCACCGAGTTCGGCCGCGGGACCCCGGTCGTGGTGTGCGAGCCCGGAACGCCACCGGCCACGATCGTCCTGGACGACCGGCTGGTCTCCGACAAGGCGCTCACGAGGAGGTTCCTGCACGTCGAGGCCGAGGGACGGTGGACCGTCACGATCGGCGGGCCGGACCGTGCACGCCCGTTCACCGGCTCGGCCACGGGCAGCGGGACCGAAGTGCTCAGCTACCAGGGGCCGGCCGGAATCGCCGTCGTGACCAGCCCGGACGAGCAGCCCCACCAGGTCCACCTGTACGGGCCGAACCTGGCCGCGCTCCACGGCTGCGATCCGGTCGTGTCCACCGCGGGATCGGCTCTGGGCTGGAGCACGTTCGCCGTTCCGGCACGGGCGATACTCCAGGTGAGAACCGCCGGGGCGGACTGGCGGATCGACGTGACGCCCCTGGGTCGGGCCGACGCGGACGGCCCCGCCCGCGTCCGGCCGTTCGAGCAGTCCATAGCCGGTGATCGAACCGGGGTAGTGCGCTACCTGGGCCCGCCGGGGCCTGTGCTGTTCCGCAGCGGAGACGCCTTCGGCCTCCTGCAACTCGACGCGACTCTGACCCCTGTCCGGACGCTCGCCGGTCCAGACGGCGACACGGAATTCCACCTCCACTCCCGCGCGCTCCTTCAGATCACTGGAGGCCACGGCACCTGGTCCATGGAAGAGGCCCACCTTCGCCGCGCGGCGCACCCGAGCCGGTATTAGGGCGAGTCCCATCGTTGCCAGAGCATTTCCAGCCCCAGCGCGATGGCGCACAGCACTCCCACAGACCCGGGGACGGCCACGAAGGCCACGTGGATCGGGCTGCGCTCGTCCGGGAGGAACAGGTCGGCCCAGCCCAGGGCCAGCGCCAGGGCGGTGGCGATCCCCCCGATCCGGGAGGCCCATTCGAAAAGGTGCGCATGCCACGGTCTGGAATCCGCTGAATCCCTCGAACGCACATCGATGCTGAAGAAGATCAGCAAAACGGCGAGAAAGGAGATCAAGCTGACCATGTCGGATGACGGCATCGGACGCATACAGCGACTTTAGTTGCGAGCCCCGCCAACCCCGGGAAGGAGAATCGCGGAAATGCGGCGCAGAACTGCCGTCGCCTGATCGGCGGTCGTGCCGTGGTGCGGTGCGTAACATCCCGTTGTGGTGGGCGCTGATCGCGTTGCCGGGAGGTGGCATGAAAGCGGGTGGAGCCAGTCGGACGGCGGTGTTCGTCTGCCAAGGACGAGCGGTTGCGGACGGGCGTGCGGCCGTCGGGCGGTTCAGCGATCCGGTCGCCCGGCGGCTGCTCCGGCCCGAGGAGCTGGAGCCGGTGGACGCGGCGCGGGACGACGGCCGGCAGGTCAAGGGGCGCGAACGGTGGGCCGTGGAGTCCGTCCGTGCCTGCGCCGAGATCATGGTGCCGCGGACGGTCGTGATCGATGACGCGCTGACCGACGCCGTAGAGGGCCGGGGCATCCGGCAGGTGGTGCTGCTCGGCGCCGGGCTGGACGGCAGGCCGTGGCGCCTGGAGGCGCTGGGGGCGGCGACGGTGTTCTGCGTGGACCACCCCGCCAGCCAGGCCGATGCGCGTGAGCGTGCCGCCGGTCTCGACCCGGTGGCGGGGGAACTGGTGTTCGCCGGGGTCGATCTGACCAGTCAGCCCTTGGACGCCGCCCTGGAGGCGGCCGGGCATCGGCGGGCGGTCCCGACGGCCTGGGTTTGGGAGGGCGTCGTGCCCTACCTGCGGAAAGCCGATGTGGCGGCGACGGCGAGCGCGGTGGCGCGCCGGTCGGCCGCCGGGAGCGTCCTGGCGGTGAACTACCAGACCCCGTCGCTCATGGCCAAGATCGGCCGGATCGTGGTCGACCTCGCGGCGCGGGCCGGGCGTGTCGAGGCCGCCACCGCGGACGAGCCATGGCGTTCGGCGTGGACGCCCGCCGCGATGGCCGATCTCGTGACTGCGCGGGGCTTCGTCGTCGAGGACGACGTCGACCTGCTGGACGTCGCACGCCGGCTCGATTCGCCTACCGCGCACAGCCGGTCGGTGCGCAACGGCCGAGTGGCCATCGCCCGTTTCTCTACAACGGCGACCGGGGCGTGACGGAGTACTCCACGCAGGTGGACACGGCCGTCATGGGGTGGCCCGGCCGGTGCGGAACGTCCGGCGGTAGGTGTCCGGGGGCACGCCGACCGTGCGGTTGAAGTGCCGGCGCAGCGTGGTCGCGGTGCCCATGCCGGTGCGGGACGCGATGGTGTCGATGCTGTCGTCGGTCTTCTCCAGCAGTTCCTGTGCGTGGCGGATCCGCTGGGTCAGCAGCCATTGCAGCGGAGTGGTGCCGGTGACCGCGTGGAATTGGCGGCCCAGGTGGCGCGGGCTCATCCGCGCCTGGCGGGCCAGGTCGTCGACGGTCAGCGGCTGGTCGAGCCGTTCGACGGCCCAGGGGAGCAGGGCGGCGAGGGGGTGGTCGTCCCGGGCGGGCACCGGGGCGGCGACGAACTGGGCCTGGCCGCCGGCGCGGTGCGGCGGGACGACCAGGCGGCGGGCGACGGTGTTGGCGATCGACGAGCCGTGGTCGAGGCGGACGAGGTGCAGGCACAGGTCCATGGCGGCGGCCTTCCCGGCGGACGTGAGCACGCTGCCGTTGTCCACGTAGAGGACGTCCGGGTCGACGTCCACCCGGGGGTAGCGGGCGGTGAGGGCGTCGGTGTGGGCCCAGTGCGTGGTCGCGCGCTTCCCGTCCAGCAGGCCGGCGGCGGCCAGCACGAACGCGCCCGTGCAGAGGGACACCACCCGCGCGCCCGCTTCATGGGCCGCGCGCACGGCGTCCACCAGATCGGCGGGCGGGTCGTCGTCGACGTCGGCCAGGCTCGGGACGATCACGGTTTCGGCGTCCCCGAGCCGGTCGAGCCCGAGGTCGGGCTCCAGCCGGAACGGGCCGACCTGGACGGCGATCGAGCCGCACACGGTGACGTCGTACCAGGGGACGGTCACGGCGGCCGGCGCGTCCGCGAAGACCTCGTACGCCAGGGACAGTTCGAAGTGCAGCATCCCGTCGGTGACGGCCAGCGCGACAGTACGCATGTCCGGAATTGTACGGGTCGTGGCGTTCCAGACACTCGCGGGCGCCTTCCCGCCGTCCAAGAATGGTCGCCATCGGGATCATTCAGCACAGGGAGAGCCCACATGCAGAAGGTGGCGGTGTTCGGCGCGTACGGGCACACCGGGCGGTTCGTGGTGGCTGAGCTGCGGGAACGCGGGTTCGTCCCGGTCCTGGCCGGGCGCGACGCCGGGAAGCTGGGGCTGCTGGCGTCCGAGTCCGGATTCGAGGCCCGGCCGGCGTCGGTGGACGATCCGGCCGCGCTCGACCGCGCGCTGGACGGCGTCACGGCCGTGATCAACTGCGCCGGCCCCTTCGCCGCCACGGCCGCCCCCGTGATCGAGGCCGCGCTGCGCGCCGGGATCCCCTATGTCGACGTGGCCGCCGAGATCGAGGCCAACGCCGACACGTTCGCGCGGTTCTCCGGCCGCGCCCGCGCCGCCGGAGCGGTGATCGTCCCGGCGATGGCCTTCTTCGGCGGCCTCGGCGACCTGCTGGCCACCGCGGCGATGGGCGACTGGACGGCGGCCGACGAGGCGCACATCGCCTACGGCCTGAGCAGCTGGCACCCGACGGACGGGACGCGCGCCTCCGGTGATGTCTCCCGGGAGCGGCGCGACGGCCGGCGCGTCCGCTATGCGAACGGGCGGCTTGAGTACCGCACCGACGCCCTGCCCTCTTTGAAGTGGTCTTTTCCGGAGCCGATGGGCGTCCGGGAGGTTCTCGGGGAGTTCACGATGGCGGATGTCATCACCATTCCCAGCCACCTGCCCATTCCCGACGTGTGCACCTACATGGCGGTCGAGGCGGCCACGGACCTTTCGTCCCCGGACACCCCGGCACCGGCTGCGGCAGATGAGCGCGGGCGCTCCGCGCAGACCTTCCTCGTGGACGTCGTCGTGCGCGCCGGCGGTCGTGAACGGCGCGCCGTGGCGAGCGGCCAGGACATCTATGCCGTCACCGCGCCACTCGCCGTGGAGGCGGTCGACCGCATCCTCACCGGACGGACCAAGACCGCCGGGGTCGCCTCCGCGGGCGAGATCTTCGACGCCCCCGATTTCCTCCGCGCGCTGTCCCCGCACATCACGCTGGAGTAGGGCCCGGCCTTCTCAGGTGACCAGGCCGCGGCGGTAGGCGTAGACGACCGCCTGGACGCGGTCGCGCAGGTCGAGCTTGGTGAGGATGCGCGAGACGTACGTCTTGACCGTCTCCTGGCTGATGACCAGCGTCCCGGCGATCTCGCTGTTGGACCGGCCGTCGGCGATGAGGCGCAGCACCTCCAGCTCGCGCGGGGTCAGCGCGGTCTCGGGCGCGGTGCCCTCGGTGGGACGGATCCGGGCCGCGAACCTGCCGACGAGCTGCCGGGTCACCTCCGGGGCCAGCAGGGCGGCGCCCATCGCGACGGTGCGGATGCCGTGCAGCAGCTGCGCCGGCGGGGCGTCCTTCAGCAGGAACCCGCTCGCCCCCGCGCGCAGCGCCTCGTACACGTACTCGTCGAGGTTGAACGTCGTCACCACGAGCACCTTGACGGGGTTCGCCACCCCGGCGCCGGCGAGCAGGCGGGTGGCCTCGATGCCGTCGAGCACCGGCATCCGGACGTCCATCACCACGATGTCCGGCTTCAGGCGGCCGGCGAGGTCGACCGCGGCGCGGCCGTCCCCGCACTCGCCCACCACCTCCAGGTCGGGCTGCGCGTCGATGATCGTCGCGAACCCGGTGCGGATCAGCGCCTGGTCGTCGCAGACCAGCACCCGGACCGGTTCGGTCACGACGCGCTTCCCGACGGGATGCGCGCCCGGACCGCGAAGCCGCCGTCCGCCCGCCCGGCGGCGCTGAACTCGCCGCCCAGCGTCTCGACCCGTGCGCCGAGGCCGGTGAGCCCCCGCCCGCTGCCCCCGGGCGACCCGGAACGCGAGCCGGAACCGTCGTTCCCGACCTCCACGGTGATCTCCCCTTCGCCGTAGTGCACCCGGACCTCGGTGCGGCTGCCGTGAGCGTACTTGAGCGCGTTCGTCAGGGCCTCCTGAACCACCCGGTAGGTAGTGAATTCGGCGTTACCGGTGGATCTCGCCGGTGTGCCCTCCTCGGTGAACTCCACCGGCTGCCCGGCCCGGCGCGTCTGCTCGACGAGGGTGCCGAGGTCGTCGATGGACCGCGTCCTGGACTCCCCGCCGTGGTCGGGCTGGAGCACGTCGAGCAGGTGCCGCAGGTCGGCGATGGCGCTCCGGCCGGTGTCGGTGATGGCGCTCAGCGTCCCGTCCAGGCGGTCGGGGGCGGCGGTCAGGTACCGGGCGGCCTCGGCCTGGACGACCATCGCCGTCACGTGGTGGGTCACGACGTCGTGGAGTTCGCGGGCGATGCGGGCGCGTTCGGCGGCGCGGGTGTCGGCGGCGACGCGGAGGCGGCGCTCGGCCTCGGCGGCGCGGATGGAGCGCAGCCACACCCCCATGCCCACCACCACGCTCAGTGCCAGGTAGAACGTCACGTACTCGTCCGGCCGGTCGCCGCCGCCGAGCCGGTTGAGAGCGACCGCCAGCACCGCGTACGCGGCGGTGCCGACGGCGACGGCGGTGCGGCGGAACCGGTCCAGGTGGACGCCCACGCTCAGCAGCGCGATGGCCAGGCCGGTGCCCGCGAACGTGTGGTAGCCGCGGAGCTGGTCGATCGCGAAGCCGGCCGCCACGAGCGCGAGGCACACGGCCGGCCACCGGCGCCGCAGGACGAGAGGGAGGCCCTGCAGGACGACCGCGACGACCGCGAGCACGTCGTACGGGCGGTTCGGGATGTCGCCGACGTGGGTTCCGTAGCCGTGCAGGGCCGGGATGAGCGACCCGACCACCAGGACCAGGGCGAGGGGCAGATCCCGGACCATGACGTCCCATCGGCGCCACATGTCCGGGATCGTCCGGAGATCGATCACTGGCCGAGGCTAGCGGTCGCGGCGGCGCGGGCGCGGCGCGTCCGCGGAACCAGGTTGCCGCGCCGGTGCGCCAGCCACAGGAAGGCGGCCGTCGCCACGATGCCGAACGCGACCGAGTACAGGCTCGCCTCCGGGCCGAACTCGCCACCGGTGACCAGCTCCGAGCCGGAGGTCACGCCGTTCAGCAGCGCGTCGGGGGTGTCGACGCCGGAGACCGTGGTGCCGAAGATCCCGGCGCCGGCGAAGTTCCAGGCGAAGTGCAGGCCGATCGGCACCCACAGGTTCCGCGTCGCGGCGTAGGCGGCGCCGAGCATGCCGCCCGCCTCGATCGCGATGGCGAGGGCGCCCCACACGGTGGCGTTCTCGTTGGCCAGGTGCATCAGGCCGAACACCAGGCCGGTCAGCGCCAGCGACGACCAGGTGCCGATGCGCTTCTCGATGATGCGGAACAGGATGCCGCGGAAGAGCAGCTCCTCGGTCACGGCGGCGGCGGCCATGAAGCCGACCAGCGCGATCGGGCCCGTCGCCGAGCCGAATCCGTCGATCTCGTAGTCACCGAGGAAGGCGAGGTTGACGATGACGGCGCCGAACATCGCGAGGCCGATCAGCGCGCCCCGGCCGAGCGCCGGGAGCGCGCCCTTGCGGGGCAGCTCGTCCACCGGGCGGTGCTCCGTCCGGCCGACCACGAAGGTGTACACGAGCAGCGCCACCACCGCGGACACGAGGCCGACACCGAGCGTGGGGAGCGTGTCCCAGGTGACCGCCTGGTTGGCGACGCCGCCGGCGGCGGCGACGGCCCCGACCGCCAGGAGCTGGATCAGAAGCTTCATGTCGATTCCTTCGCGAGATCCCCGCGGCCTGGGCGCCGCGGACAGGTAGAACGCTATGGATCACGCGATTTGGAATCTTCACCGTGCGGTGGACACTTCCCGGTAGCTCGCACGGGGGACAGGCCGCCCGTACGGGCCATGCCGTCAGGCGGGCTGCAGCTCCAGGGCCGGTGCCCGCCCGTTCCTGATCGGCCGCGTCACCTGCTTGGCCACGCACGCCGGCACGCCCTGCCCGGTCTCCGCCGGCCCCGCCGCCTGGCGGCGGTAGGCGCTGGGCGGCATGCCGACCAGCTCGGTGAAGCGGGTGCTGAACGTGCCCAGCGACGAGCAGCCGACCGCGAAGCAGACCTCGGTGACGCTGAGGTCGCCGCGGCGCAGCAGCGCCGCGGCGCGCTCGATGCGCCGCGTCATCAGGTAGGCGTACACCGACTCGCCGTACGCCTGCCGGAACTGGCGGCTGAGGTGCCCGGCGGACATGTGCGCGCCGCGGGCGAGCGCCTCGACGTTCAGCGGCCGCGCGTACTCCCGGTCGATCCGGTCGCGGACGCGCCGCAGCCGCGCCAGGTCGTCCAGGCGCTGCGCCTCGGTGCGGGCGCGGCCCCATTCGGGGTGGCACATGACGGAACTCCCTCTCTCGATGCCCTCGGCCGGGCGGACGGACGGGCGGCTCGGCGGCAGCGGCTCAGCCGATCTCCTGGATGCGGACCATGTTCCCGGCGGGGTCGCGGAAGGCGCAGTCGCGGATGCCGTACGGCTGCTCCGTCGGCTCCTGGACGACCTCGACGTCGTGGGCCTGCACCTTCTCGAACGTGTCGTCGAGGCTCCGGGTGGCGAGCAGGATCCAGCCGTAGGTCCCCTTGGCCATCATCTCGGAGATCACGCGGCGCTCGTCGTCGGTGACCCCCGGGTCGGCGAACGGCGGCGCCAGCAGGATGGACGTGTCGGGCTGCCCGGCGGGACCGACGGTGATCCAGCGCATCTTGCCCTGCCCGACGTCGCTGCGGACCTCGAAGCCGAGGACGTCGCGGTAGAAGGCGACGGACGTGTCCGGGTCGTCGTGCGGCAGGAAGCTGGTGTGAATGGTGATGTCCATGCAGATCAGGCTAGGCGCGCATCGGTGAACTGCGCTTCTCGATTCCTGACCGATCCGGCACGGTCCGGCGTGGCTTGGCGGCCCGCGCGCAGGCCGGTTTGCGGGGCTTTGTGGGTGTCCTGCCCATAGGCTTTCCGCCGTGAGCTCTGGGGAGAAGGTGATCGACGGCCGTTTCGAGCTGCGCGGACGGCTCGGCAGCGGCGGGATGGGCACGGTCTGGCGCGCGTTCGACCTCGCCCTGGAGCGCGAGGTCGCGCTGAAGGAGGTCCGGCTCGCCGACGCCGGTACCGGCGACCTCGACCCGGACTTCGCGCGGATGATGCGCGAGCGGGTGATGCGCGAGGCCCGCGCCCTCGCCCGGCTCGACCACCCCAACGTGGTGACGATCCACCACATCGTGGACTCCCCCGACATGCCGCATCCGTGGCTGGTGATGGAGCTCGTCCGCGGGCCGTCCCTCCAGGACCGGCTGGCGCGGGGGCCGCTGTCGCCCGCCGAGGGGGCCGCCGTCGGGCGCGGGCTCCTCGGCGCGCTGCGGGCGGCGCACGAGGCGGGCATCTGCCACCGGGACGTCAAGCCGGCGAACGTCCTGCTGCGGGCGGACGGGGCGCCGGTCCTCACCGACTTCGGCATCGCGGTGCTCCAGGAGGCGTCCCGCGTCACCGTCACCGGCGGGCTCGTCGGCTCGCCGGAGTACATCGCGCCGGAGCGGCTGCACGGGCACGAGGGCGACCCGGCGTCCGACCTGTGGTCCCTCGGCCTGCTGCTGTACGTGGCCGTGGAGGGGACGAACCCGCTGCGCCGCCCGACGACGGCGGCGACGCTGGCCGCCGTCATGACCGCGCCGGTCCCGCCGCCGCACCGCGCCGGTCCGCTGACGCCCGTCCTGCTGGCGCTGCTCGCGCGCGACCCGGCCGCCCGGCCGGGCGCCGACCGGCTGGACCACATGCTCGCCCAGGCCGCCGGTCAGAGCGCGACGTCCCTGGCCCATCCGCAGCCGCCTCCGCCTCCGCCGCTGCCGACCACCCACCCCGGACAGCCGCGTCAACGCCGCTCCCCCGTTATCGCGGCCATTCTCGCCGTGGTGGCCGGGGCGGCGGCGATATTTCTCACGGCGGTCCTGCTCATCATTCCGACGCTCAGGGACCAGGGGGAGCCGGAAACCCGCGGCACTCCTTTCGACGCGGCGCCCTCCTCGAATGGCCGCACCGGAGCGAACGGGAACGGCGGCGGCGCCAAAGAGGCCACGTCACTGCTCACTCCGGCCGCCGTCCGCAACGCCATCAAGAAGTTCGAGGAGGCGTCCGGCAGCAGGGAGTTCGCCGAGTTCACCGTGTACGAGAAGCACGCGTCCGCCGACGCACCGGTGGCCGGACGGCGCGGCGCCTTCGACAACTACACCTACCAGCGCGGGGCGGACGCGGCCGTCCGCAACCGCCCCAGCATCGCCATTACGACCGGTGACGCCAAGGTGAACCTCCGCGCTTTCAACTGGGACGCCCTGCCGACGCTGATGAACCGCGCGGCGCGCACCCTGAAAGTGCCGAAGCCGACCAACCGGTACGTCATCGTGAAGGCGTCCTGGACGTTCAACGGCGACCGGCCGACCATGCTCGTCTACCTCACCGACGACTACGGCGGCGGCTACCTCGCGGTGAACACGAAGGGCAAGGTCATCAAGACCGTCCCGTCCGCCTCCTAGCGCCCGCCGGCTCCCGGCCCCCGCCGCTCAGCGCGGCTTCCGCGCCACGGCGGCGAACTCGTCCACCTCGGCGGGCTGCCCCCAGGTGGCGATGTCGCTCTGATCGGGCCGCCAGTGGGCGCAGCTGACCAGGCCGGGCTCGGCGATCTCCAGACCGTCGAAGTACCGCGCGATCTCCGCCGGGGCCCGCAGCGTGAGCGGCGGCCGGCCGCCCGCGTCGTTGTACTGCTGCGCGGCCTCCTTCGAGGCGTCCCCGAACACCGCGTAGGTGGCGTGGTTGATCACCAGGTGCCCGCCCTCCGGCAGCGCGTCCACCAGCCGCCGGACGAGGCGGTACGACTCCTCGGTGTCCTCGACATGGTGCAGGATCCCCACCAGCATGACCGCGATCGGCTCGGTGAAGTCGAGCAGCCCGCGGGCCGCCGCGAGGATCGCGTCGGGGTCGCGCACGTCCGCGTCGAGGTACTCGCAGCGGCCTTCCGGGGCGCTCGTCAGCAGCGCCCGCGCGTGGGCCAGGACGAGCGGGTCGTTGTCGACGTACATGATGCGCGACTCGGGCGCGATCCGCTGCGCGACCTCGTGCGTGTTGTCGACGGTCGGCAGCCCGGTGCCGATGTCGAGGAACTGCCGGATGCCCTGCTCGCGGGCGAGGTAGGTCACGGCACGGCCGATGAACGCCCGGTCGGCGATCGCCTGCGCCTTGATCTGCGGGTAGCCCGCGGCGATCCGGTCGCCCATCTCCCGGTCGATCGGATAGTTGTCCTTGCCTCCGATCCAGTAGTTCCAGATGCGGGCGGAGTGCGGGACAGATCCGTCGATTTCAGTCGGCATGGCCCGAGTTTCCCGCCCCGGCACCCCGCACGTCACCGGCATGGCCGCTTTGCGCCGCCGCTTGAGCACCGCAGATTCTTCGTTGCGGAGCGATGAATCGGGGATGCGCGGACGGTACACACCATCGACCGACCGGATCGAGAGGGGATTTCCCATGGTGAACACCAGTGAGACCGGCGTCCGGGATGTACTGGACCGGCTGTACGCGGCCTGGGCCGACAACGACGCCGACGCGTTCGCCGACCTGTACGTGGAGGACGCGACCGTGGTGATGCCCGGCGTCTTCCACCAGGGACGCGCGGCGGTGCGCGAGTACATGGCGGCGGCGTTCGCGGGGCCGCTGAAGGGGTCGCGGGGTGTGGACACGCCGCAGGACGTCCGCGTCGACGGCGACACCGCCGTCATCGTCAGCCGGGCGGGCATCATCATGGCGGGAGAGGACGCGCTTCCGGCCGACCGCGAGCGGCTCGCGACCTGGGTGCTCTCCCGGCGGGACGGGAGGTGGCTCGTCTCCGCCTACGCCAACGCACCGGCCTGAGGAACCCCCCGAGGAGCACCATGGTGGACGACGATTTCGCCGCGTACCGGCATGAACTCCTGGTGCACTGCTACCGGATGCTCGGGTCCGTCCATGAGGCCGAGGACCTTGTGCAGGAGACGATGCTGCGCGCCTGGCGGGCCCGGGACCGGTACGACCCGGCGCTCTCGTCCGTCCGCACCTGGCTCTACAAGATCGCGACGAACGCGTGCCTGACCTGGCTGCGGGGGCGGGCCCGGCGCCCGCTCCCGTCCGGGCTGGGCGGCCCGAGCGACGACCCCGGGGCACCGCTCACCCCGTCGCTGGACGTGCCGTGGCTGCAGCCGCTCCCGGACGACCCGGCGGCGCGGGCCGTCCGGCGCGGCGGCCTGCGGCTGGCGCTGATCGCGGCGATGCAGGTCCTCCCACCGAAACAACGAGCCGTGCTGATCCTGCGGGACGTCCTGGAGTTCAGCGCGGCCGAGGTCGCGAACCTGCTGGAGACGTCCCCCGCCGCCGTGAACAGCGCCCTGCAGCGGGCACGCGCCGGCGTATCCGGGGTGGCGCCGGAGGAGGAGATCACCGAGCCGGACGACCCCGCCGTCAGCGCCGTCCTCGACCGCTACATCACCTCGTTCGAGGCCGCCGACGTCGAGGGCCTGGTGGCGCTGCTGACGGACGACGCCGTCCTGGAAATGCCGCCCGTCCCGCTCTGGTACCGGGGGAAACGCGACTACGGCCGCTTCATGGAGCGTGTCTTCGGCATGCACGGAAACGGCTGGCGAATGCTCCGCACCACGGCGAACGCGCAGCCCGCCGCCATCGCCTACAACCTCACTGAGGGCACGTACAAGCTGCACACCCTGCAGGTCTTCACCATCACCCCGAAAGGCATCGCACGCAACGTGGTCTTCCAGGACCCGGCGGTGTTCTCCGCATTCGGCCTGCCGGCCATTCTCGAATGATGCGCGAACTGTTCGCCATGGCCCTTCACACGCGAGACGGGCGGGGGCGGCGGAGGAGGTAGGGCTTCACTCGGCCCAGGCCCTGGAGTGGGCGGGGGCGGAGGGCGGAGGTGTCGTACACGCCCTTGGAGAGGGCTGCGGCCAGGGCCGGGCCGACCAGGACCGTTCCCGGGTAGGCCGTGGAGGTCAGGCGGGCGGCCATGTTGACCGGGGTGCCGAAGACGTCGCCCAGGCGCTGGATCACCTCGCCGTAGGCCAGGCCGACGCGGATCTTGGGGGACGCCGGGTCCTCGTTGAAGCGTTCCGCGATGCGCAGGCCGATCTCGGCGGCGGCGGACGGGGTGGGCGCGACGAACAGGACCTCGTCGCCGAGGGTCTTGACGATGCGGCCGCCCGCCACGGCGACGATCTCGGCGGCGGTCGACTCGAAGCGCTCGATGAAGGCGGCCAGGGCGTCGCTGTCGAGGCGGCTGCTCAGGCGGGTGAAGGACACGATGTCGGCGAAGCCGACCGCGAGGTGGGCCAGGCCGGCGGCGGGGTCGGCGTGGGCGGTGGCCGTGGTGGCGGCGGCGCGCATGCCGGCGGCGGTGAGCTGGCGGCGCCAGCCGTGCAGGAGCAGGCGCTCGAACGCCGGGCGCAGCTCCTCGGTGGCCAGCAGCGCGGCGGTGACGGCATCGGCCGTGAGCGGCTCGCCGGTCGGGAGTTCGCCGAGCCGGGCCAGCCAGACGTCGCCGAGCCAGCTCGCGAGACGGCCCATCGTCTGGCCGACGGCGCGGGCCAGCTGGAGGACCATCTCCTCGTCCACCATGGCGTGGGAGAGCAGGTCCTTGATCTCGTGGAGCGCGGCGACGTCGCCGTCGGTGAACGCGACCTCGTCGTCGGGCGGGGCCGGGAAGCCCAGGGCCTGCCAGATACGGCGCGCGTAGTCGTCCGTGACGCCCGAGAGGGCCTCGACCTCCTTGCGCGTGTAGCGCAGGGGGCCGCCGAGGAGGGTCTCCTCGATGTCGTCCGCCATGGCCGCAAGCCTATGTGCCATCGATCAATGTCACAATGGGTCCGGAGTAAGATCGCGTGGACATGGCCGAGTACCGAATCGACGAGCTGGCGCGGCTCGCCGGAAGCACCGTGCGCAACATCCGCGCCTACCAGGACCGGGGGCTGCTGCCGCCGCCGCGCCTGGAGGGCCGCGTCGGCTTGTACGACGACTCGCACCTCGCGCGGCTCCGGCTGATCGGCAAGCTGCTCGGCCGCGGCTACACGTTCGCGATCATCAAGGACCTGCTGTCGGCCTGGGAGACGGGCCAGGACGTCGGCGAGGTGCTCGGGCTGGAGAAGGTCCTGACCGATCCCTGGTCGGACGAGATCCCCGGCACGACGACCTACGAGGAGCTCGTCGAGATCTTCGGTACCGGGCTGGACGCGGACGAGATCGCCCGCATCCAGCGGCGGACCGTCGAGCTGGGGCTGATCGAGCCGGACGGTGAGAAGTTCCGCGTGCCGAGCCCGCGGCTGCTCCATGTGGGGGCCGAACTCGTCGCGGCGGGGATCCCGCTGGACTCGGTGCTCGACATAGCCGCCGAGATCCGCGACGACTGCGACGTGATCGCCGGACGGTTCGTCAACCTCGTCCAGGAGCACGTCTTCGGACGGCTGGACGCGCAGCCCGTCCCGGACGGCGACGAGGTCGCGGAGGTCGCCGCCGTGGTCCGCCGGATGCGGCCGCTGGTGAAGATGGTCGTCGAGCCGTTCATCGCGCGGGCGATGGAGACCCGCGTCCAGGCGGCGCTCGGCGAGCGGCTGGAGATGATCCGCGACGCGGCCCGGGAGCAGCCCGCCGACGGCTGACCCGCTGCCGGCTGCGGGCCGTCACAGCAGCGTGGCGCCCCAGACGACCGTCACCTGGTGCGGCGCGCCCTCGGAGTCGGTGAACGTGAGCGTGCCCTGGCCGGGGAGGCCGATGATCGCCGTGCGGAGGGTGAGCGTCAGGTTCATCGTGTCGCCGTCCGACATGCCGCCCTGCATCTCCGACAGGATCAGCTGGCTCGTCGACGTCATCGCCGTCCACGAGACCGGGCCGCCGCTGGCGGCGAGGCTGACGTGCGCGGTCTTCGTCCCGTACATCTCGACCTTGGCGGGGTTCACCGCGAGGACGCCCGGCTTGGCGGGCGGGTGGGCCGGCTGCGACGGCGTCGCAGGCGGGCTCGTCGGGTGCCTCGGGTCCTGCCGCTCGGTCGGCTGCGCCCCGGGCGGCGGCGCGGGCCGGGTCTGCGACCCGCCGCCCGTCCCCTGGGTCGGCCGGCCGCCGCCGGCGCCGGGCGGCGGGGACTCGTGGGTGATCGACGGCTGCGGCTGCGTCCGGAACGGCGGCCAGGACAGCGTGCCGCTGCCGATGCCGGGGCCCATCACCAGCACCGCGATGACGGCGGCGACCAGCGCGCCCGCCATGCCGCCCCCGGTGAACAGCCAGCGGCGGGTGAACGGCGACGGCACGTCCGGCTGGCTCGGCAGCCCGGACGGGGTGAGCGCGCCGCCCCGCGCGGCGATGTCGGCCCGGTAGCCGGCCAGTTCGGGGTCGGTGGCGGTGTGCATGACGCGGTGCCGCAGCGCGGCCGGCAGCACCGGCGCGGGCGCGCGGCGCAGCAGCGCGGCGGGGGACACCCGGCCGCGCCGCAGGCAGTCCAGGCAGTCGGCGACGTGCCGTTCGGTCTCCGGGTCGGCGGGGGAGTCGTCGCCCCGCCGCCGCAGCATCCGGGCCAGCCCCCCGGCCGGACGGGGAGGGGCGGCCGGCGCGGGCTCCTCCCGGACCGGTGCGCGGGCGGCCAGGACGGCGACCGCCGTCGGCTCGGGCCCGGGCTCGCGCTCGGACCCGGGCGCGGCCGATCCGGCGGCGCACGCCCGCTCGGTGCCGCGGATCACCCGCTGGAGCGCGGCCTCCAGTTCGGCGCGGCCGCGGCGCACCCGCATCGCGGCCCGCCGCGGCGACAGGCCGAGCGCCGCCCCGAGCCGGGCGGGACGCAGCCCGTGCCGGAACGCCAGGACCATGATCTCCTGGTCGACCGGCTCCAGCCGGGACAGGCAGGCGCGGAGCAGGCCGTGCAGCTCGTCCGGGGACGGCCAGTCGAGGCCGAGCTCGTCGTCGTCGGCACGGTCCACGAACGGCGCGTCGGAGAACTCGGCGTTCCGGTCCCAGAACGGCACCTTCGCGCGGCCCCGCCGGACGCAGCGGCGCCGGGCCGCCCCGTACAGCCAGGAGCCGAGGTGCAGGTGGTCGCGCATCCGGGGGGCGCGGCGGGACGCGTCGATGAACGTGTCGTGGACGATGTCCGCGGCGACCTTCTCGTCCCCCGTCATCGACGATGCGTAATCGTAGAGGCGCTCGGCGTATTCGTCGTAGAGCGCGGCGAGCGCCGCCTCGTCGCCTTCGTTCAGCCCTTTGACCAGTTCACGGTCGGCCGAGTGTGCGGAGGTGGACAACCTGGGCATTCACGCTCCCGGCAGCGGCATGAGGGGCCCGCCCCCACGAGGGTCATCCGGACAATCAGCCCACCTTGCATACACCCGCGGACCCCATCTGCACCACATCATCTCCCGAAATCCACCATTAAGGTAACACCCGGGTGAGTTATCGCCTCTCTCCGTGACCACGCGTCCCGTGACTCGGGGTCAGAATCACGTCAGCCGACCTGCCTGACCTCCAGGTCACCGTCCGCGTAACGGCGCCTGAGCACCTTCTTGTCAAACTTTCCTACGCTGGTCTTTGGGATCTCGACGATGAACGACCAGCGCTCGGGGAGCTGCCATTTCGGGATCCGGTCGGACAGGAACTCGCGCAGCTCCTCCGGGGTGGTCGCGGCGCCGTCCCGCAGCACGACCGAGGCGAGCGGGCGCTCCTGCCACCGGTCGTCGGGGACGCCGACCACGGCCGCCTCCACGATGTCCGGGTGCGCCATCAGGTGGTTCTCCAGCTCCACCGAGGAGATCCACTCGCCGCCCGACTTGATGACGTCCTTCGCCCGGTCGGTGAGGACGAGGTAGCCGTCCGCCGACAGCGTGCCCACGTCGCCCGTCCGCAGCCAGCCGTCGTGGAACTTCCCGGGGTCCTCGTCGAGGTAGTAGGCGCCGGTGATCCACGGCCCGCGGATCTCGGCCTCCCCCACCGCCTCCCCGTCGTTCGCGAGCACCCGGTCGCCATCCCCGACGATCCGCATCTCCAGGCCGGCGAGGACGCGGCCCTGGCTGATCCGCGCCCGCCAGGCGTCCGCATCGGCGGCGTTCACCGGCGGGTGCGCGACCGACGCGACCGGCGACGTCTCCGTCATCCCCCACGCCTGCACGATCCGGACGCCGATCTCGTCGAACCCGCGCATCAGCGCCGCCGGCACCGCCGACCCGCCGCACGGCACGAGCCGCAGCGAACTCAGATCGGACCCGTGCTCCCTGGTGTACCGCAGGACGTCGGACCAGATCGTGGGCACCGCCCCGGCGACCGTCGGGCGCTCCGACTCGATCAGCCGGACGAGCGGCTCGGCCTGCATGAAGCGGTCCGGCATGATCAGCGACGCGCCCGCCATGACCGCCGCGTAGGGCATGCCCCAGGCGTTCGCGTGGAACATCGGCACCACCGGCAGCACGATGTCGGACGCGCTCAACCCGATCGCGTTGCCCGTGCACGTCGCCATCGAGTGCAGGTACGCCGACCGGTGCGAGTAGACGACGCCCTTCGGGTTCCCGGTCGTGCCGCTCGTGTAGCACATGGCCGCCGCCGACCGCTCGTCGATCTCCGGCCAGTCGAAGGTCGCGGGCGCCGCGGCCAGCAGCTCCTCGTACCGGTGCAGTTCCTTGCCCGCGCCCTCCAGCGGCGCCGTGTCCCCGTCCCCGACCACGATCACGTGCCGGACGGTCGTGAACCGCGGCAGCACCGGCGCCAGCAGCGGGATCAGCGACCCGTCGACGATGACGACCTGGTCCTCGGCGTGGTTCGCGATGTAGACGAGCTGGTCGGGGAACAGCCGCAGGTTCAGCGTGTGCAGCACCGCCCCCATCGACGGGACGGCGAGGTACGCCTCCAGGTGCTCGGCGTTGTTCCACATGAACGTGGCGACGCGCTGGTCGCCGTCCACGCCGAGGCCGCGCAGCGCGCCCGCGAGCCGGGCGGCGCGCTCGCCGACCTCCGCGTAGGTGCGGCGCCCGGCCCCGTCCCCCGTCCAGGTGGACACTTCGGCTTCGCCGAAGACTCCCGCGCCATAGCGCATGATCGTCGTAATCGTCAGCGGAAAGTCCTGCATGGTACTGAACACGGCGCCTCCTGCCAGAACGGCTCCCACCGGGATCTTCGCAGTGTTCGCCGAGTGAGGCCATCCCCGCGCGGCCGTCCGATACGGGATCTTCAGTACACCTCGCGCAGGCGGGTCATGGCCCGGGAGACGGTGGATTTGACCGTGCCCACGCTCACGCCGAGGGCTTCGGCTATTTCGCGTTCGGACATGTCCTCGTAGTAGCGGAGCATGACGGCGATGCGCTGGCGCTCGGGCAGGCGGTCGAGGGCGCGGCCGAGGGCGTCGTGCATCTCGCTGCGGTCGGTGTGGTCGTCGACCGGACGCTCCGGAAGCCGGTCGGTGGGGTAGACCTCGAGTTTGCGGCGCCGCCACCAGGAGATCTGCGTGTTGACCATGGCGCGGCGGACGTAGCCGTCCACGGCGGCCCGGTCCTCAATGCGGTCCCAGGCGACGTAGGTCTTGGCGAGGGCCGACTGCAGCAGGTCCTCGGCCTCGGCGCGGTCGCCGGCCAGCCGGGCCGCCGTCCGCAGCAGGACGGGCCTGCGCTCGGCCACGTACGCGCCGAACTCCTCGTGCCGCGCCGCGTTCACAACATCACCGGACCAAGGGATCGGGGAGTCTGCACCGGGCCGCTCCCGGGGTATGGTCGACGATCGCAGGAAGATCGTAATTACGGGCCTACATAAATCACATATCCGGGTCAACCAGTTCATAATCTTCATCCCAGGTAGATCAGACATCCACCGCCGGTTGACTTATCGCGACAAATCCATCGACAGGCGAGGTCACGGCACGTGAGCCTATGACTCACCGTCTTCCCGTCCGTGCCCAGAGTGATCAACGCCGGAGTGTCGCCATGCCGTCGCCCAGCCGTGAAGCGCGCCGCCGCAGGCGCGCCGCCGTGTTCGAGGCGTCCTCGGCGTCTCCCAGCCGTGCGGAGGCGCGGCCGCCGTTGCGCGCGGTGTCCGGGATGGTGCTGGACGCCAGCCCGCACCTGCTGGTGCTCGCCGCCGGCGGCACCGAGGTGCGGCTCGTGATGACCGGCGACACCCGGGTCTGGCACGGCGGGCGCGGGGGCCTCGCCGCGCTCCGGCCCGGCCGTCCGGTGATCGTCCGGCGGAGCGGACGCGGCGTCGCCGAGCGGGTCTGGGTCGGCATCGCACGCGTCTCGGGAACGGTCCTGGCGTGCGGGCGGGACACCGTGGAGGTGGACATGGGCCCCCACCGAGGACGCGCCCGTGTGGTGATCCCCCCGCACGCCCTCGGCCCGGTCCTGGTCCGGCATCCGCGCCTGGAGCCCGGCTACCTGATCGACGTGATCTGCGTCGAGTCCCCGGACGGGCCGCGCGCGGTGCGCCCCGGCACGTCCCAGCCCGGCTACCGGGCCGACGACCTCGCCGCGCCGGAGGCGACCGCGCCGGTGCCCGGGGTGCTGCACGGGACGGCGACCTGGTTCGGGGACGCCGGCGGCGAGGCACCGGACGGGGCGGCCTACCCGGCGGTCGACTCCGAGGGGGCCGCCGGAGGATGCGCGGACGCCCCGTCCGGGTGCGTTCCGTTCCCGTACCTGTCGCTGGGCAGCGAGATCACCGTGCACAACGAGTGCGGCGGGCGGACCGCGGCCGTGCCGGTGGTCGAGTGCGGCTGCCTCGCGGCCCGGTTCTGCGACCGGTGCGTGGAGTGCGGCGCGTCGCCGCGCGGGCGGATCGTCGAGCTGACGCCCGTCGCGTTCGCCGCGCTCGGCGGCGATCTCGAGGCGGGCTGCTTCAACGCGTCCGTCCACGCCGACCTGCCGGTGGAGGAGCCATGGTGACGGCGTTCCAGAACACCCAGGTGCTGCTGCTCGCGGCGGTGCTGCTGGCCGCGTGCGCGGCGAAGCTGACGGTCCGGGAGCGGGCGGCGGACGCGCCCGACCACGTGCACGGCGTGCCGGTGCCGGCCGGGCTCGCGCGGCTGACGGCGGTGCGCCGCAGCCGCGGCATGACGGTCGGGCTCGGGCTCGGCGAGGGCGTGCTCGGGCTGGCGCTGCTGATGACCTCGCACCTGTCGGTGCGGCTCGCGACGACGGTCGCGTTCGCGGCGGCGACATGGGTCGTCGGCGAGTTACGGGTACACCGGCCGGACGCCGGGTGCGGCTGCTTCGGCGGCCTCAGCGGCAAGAGGGTCGGGCGGCGCAGCGTGCTGCGGGCCCTGCTGTTCACCGCCGCGGGGGTGGCGTCGCTGAGTGCGCCGCTCACGGGCGTGGACGTGCTGCGGGACGTGCAGGTCCAGGTCGGGCTGGTGTTCGCGGTGGAGGTCGCCCTGCTCGCCGCGCTCTCGCCGGAGCTGGCGGAACTGCTGGAGCGGCGGCGGATGCCCGCCGATCCGCCGTGCGAGCGGCGGCGCAGCCCGATGGCGGAGACGTACGCGACGCTCTACGAGAGCGAGGCGTGGGCGGCGCACGAGAACGCGATCGCGAGCGCCGTCCCGCTGGACGTGTGGCGGGAGGGCTGCTGGCGGTTCGTGGCCTTCGCGGCCCGGGTGGACGGCCGGGACGCGGAGATCGTGTTCGCCGTGTCCACCGCCGAACGCGACCGGACCGTCCGGGCGGGCAGCGTGCAGCCGGACAGCGTGCGGGCGGGCGGCGTGAGGGCCGCGATCCCGGGGGACGCGGCCCTCGATCCGTGCTAGCGGGAGGGGGTCACCAGGCGCCGCCGGTGTCGTCGGTGCCGTACTCGTCCCCGTGGGTGCCGTACTCGTCCGGGTGGGCGCCGTGCTCGTCGGAGAGGGCGCCGTGCTCGTCCTCCTGCCGGGACGGCTCCCGCCCCTCGCCGCTCCGCACGCCGCCGGTGGTGTCGGACGAGTAGTCGCCCTGGCCGCTGTAGTCGCCGCGTGCCATGCGGCCGCCCTGGTCCCGCGTCTCGTCGTAGCCCATGGTGGGGTCGTAACCCATGGAGGAGGACGTGTCGTCCTGGCCGGCGTAGTCCTCCTGGCCGTACTGGTCGTCCAGGTCCTGACCGCGGAACCGGTCTCGGTCTGCCATCTTTCCCCCCGATAGAGATCTGGTGCCCGATAGGTAGGCATTCGTCCGGGTTCTACCCAGCCGCCGCCGGGCGGCAACACCGGCCTCGCCCGTCTCAGCACCCTCTACTGCTCTCTACGAAAAAGCGTAGAAATCCCTAGACAAAGCCAGAGGCAACGCAAGCAAAATCTACGGCTCTCTATGCCGGTGGCTAGAGAGTCGAATATTTGCCGGACGACACGTCCAGGCACAGCTTTCTACCGTTCTCTAGCCTTCTCGCTAGAGAACTCGATACGGCCGGATCGGCCGTCAGGCGGGTTGCGAGCGGAGGAACGTGCCGAAGTGCGGCACCGTGAACGCGATCATGCCGCGCTCGGCGCTGTAGATGAGGCCCTTCTTGATGAGCCCGTCGCGGGCGGG
Organism: Spirillospora sp. NPDC047418; assembly: GCF_040643275.1. NCBI lineage: Bacteria > Bacillati > Actinomycetota > Actinomycetes > Streptosporangiales > Thermomonosporaceae > Spirillospora > Spirillospora sp. NPDC047418. The sequence goes on along the minus strand of NZ_JBEYTW010000085.1, from coordinate 9,164 downwards.
CGACAGGCTGGACGGTTTGCGGCCCAGCGCGTCGGCGACCGCCGCCGTCGGCACGGGGTCGTCGCCGAGCCCGGCCATGGCGCGCATGTAGTCGCGCTCGGCGGGGGTGGCACGCTCGTAGCGGCTGCCGAAGAAGCCGACCGCGAGCTCGCTCTCCGCCTCCGGGGCGGCGACCTTGATGTCGTCCGCCGTGATCGGGCTGTCGGGCGCCACGTCCCAGACGACCTTCGCGTACGCCTGGACGAAGTACGGGTAGCCGTCGGCCGCCCCGTACAGCGCGTCGAGGGCGTCCCTGGTGAAGGTGACGTCCTCCCGCTCGGCCGGCGCCATCAGCGCGAAGTCGGCCGACTCACGGTCGAGCCGGTCGATCCGCGCGTACCGGAAGAGCCGCTCGGAGTAGGACTTGCTGGCCGACAGCACGGCCGGCAGGTGCGGCAGCCCCGCGCCCACCACGATGAGCGGCCCGCCGACCTGCGACAGTTCGTGGCAGGCGGCGCACAGCGCGGAGACGTCGTCGGGCGGGACGTCCTGCATCTCGTCGACGAACAGGGCGATACCGGCCCCGACGTCGGTCGCGACGGACGCGGCGTCCACGAACAGCTCGGTGAGGTCGATCTCCAGGTCGCCGGAGTCGGCCCGGCCGCGCGCGGCGGGCACGTCGATGCCGGGCTGCCAGCGGTGCGCCCGCGCCTTGCTCTTGCCCGCCGGCTCGGGCTCGGACTGCGCGAACGCCTTTAGCACGCCGAGGAAGTCCTCGATGCGGTCGGGCGCGCGGTGCCGGGGCGCCAGCTCCCGGACGGCGCGGTGCAGCGCCGAGGCGACCGGCCGCCGGATCGACTGGTCAGGCCGGGCCTCGATCTTGCCCGTCCCCCACAGCCGCTGGATCGCCTGCGACCGGAACGCGTTGAGCAGCACGGTCTTGCCCACCCCGCGCAGCCCGGTGATGATCATGCTGCGCTCCGGGCGGCCGCGGGCGACGCGTTCGAGCACCACCTCGAACTGCCGGAGCTCGCGGTCGCGGCCGGCCAGCTCCGGGGGGCGCTGCCCGGCGCCGGGGGCATAGGGATTGCGCACGGGGTCCACGCTCTCGGACTCTATGAGGCGATATAGCTGCGGCCGTAGATTTACGTAGAAATCGCTGCGGCGTGTCGTGTTCTCGCGTCGCCGCCCGCAGCGCGCGGGAGCCTCGGCTCCCCTCATGGCGGTCGCCACCATGCCGCCTCCCCGGCGAGCGCTTCCGAACAAGTCGAACTTCTGTTCGACTATTCGAACACACTAGCGCACGCGTCCACGCGCCGTCACGCGAACCCGGAGAACGACCCGGCCGCGGGCGTCGTCACCGCGGCCGGGTCCGCCGTCCGGGCGGGGCCGGGGGGAGGGCCCGCGCCCGGACGTCATCGGCGGAAACCCGCGTGCGGCCCTGTCCGGAGCGGGGTAGCCGGACAGGACCGCACGCGGGGGTCAGGCGAGGGATTCGTCGGCGTCGGACCGGTGCGGGACCTGCTCGGCCGGGACGGTGCCCATGCGGCCGGCCTGGAAGTCCTCGAACGCCTGGACGATCTCCTCGCGGGTGTTCATCACGAACGGGCCGTACCGGGCGACCGGCTCCCGGATCGGGAGGCCTCCCAGGACCAGGATCTCCCACCCGTTCGCGCTGGCCTGCGGCTGGCCGTCGGCGGCCCGGACGACGAGCCCGTCACCGTCCCCCTTGTGGTGGGAGCCGGCGAACACGGCGAGCTGCCCCTCGTCCAGCCCGACCTCCTCGACGCCGGCCGTCCCGCGTCCGGACAGCACGTACACCATCGCGTTGAAGTCGCGCGGCCAGGGCAGCGCGAGCCGGGCGCCGGGCGCGACCGTCGCGTGCAGGTAGTTGATCGGCGTGTAGGTGACGCCGGGGCCGTCGTATCCGGCGACCGACCCGGCGATGACGCGGACGAGCGACGAGCCGTCGTCGGCGGCCAGCAGCGTGACGTCGCGGGCCCTGATGTCCTGGTAGCGCGGCGGGAGCCACTTCTGGGCGCGCGGCAGGTTCACCCAGAGCTGGACGCCGTGGAACAGCCCGCCCTTGGCGACCAGCTCCGGCGGCGGCTGCTCGATGTGCTGGATACCGGACGCGGCCGTCATCCACTGGGTGGCACCGTCGGCGATGAGACCGCCGCCGCCACTGGTGTCCTGGTGCTGGAACGCCCCGTCGATGATGTAGGTGACCGTCTCGAACCCGCGGTGCGGGTGCCAGGGGGTTCCCTTCGCCTCACCCGGGGCGTACTCGACGGCGCCCATGTGGTCGAGGAGCAGGAACGGGTCGGCCAGGGCCAGGTCGATGCCCGGGAACGGGCGCCTGACCTGGAAGCCCTCGCCTTCGAGGTGGCGCTTGGCGGTCACGACCTTCGCCACGCGGCGCCAGTCGGTGCCGGCCTGCGGCAGCAGCGGGAGGCGGGGCAGGGTCAGCGGATCGGCCATCACGGCGGGCATGGGTTCTCCCCTCGACGGGTGACCGTCCGGCTGGGCGGTGCACTGCCTCCTGCAACATAGTTGATGGTTCAACTATTTCCGCGGGCGGGTGGTGTCGGCCCGTCCTGCTACCGTGAAGATAGCGCGGACTAGTTGAACATTCAACATATGGAACTATACTTTCCGGTATGAGCGAACCTCGCTGGCTCGATGCCACCCAGCAGCGCGATTGGCGGGCATACGTGGACGGCAGCGTCCGGCTCACCGAGACCATGGACCGCGACCTCAAGACCAAGCACGGCCTGTCGGTGTCGGAGTACGAGATCCTCGTCCGGCTGTCGGAGGCGCCCGAGCGGCGGTTGCGGATGGCCGAGCTCGCCGAGAACGCCAGCCAGTCGCGCAGCCGCCTGTCCCACACCTGCTCCCGCCTGGAGGGCAAGGGCCTGGTCAAACGGGACAGCTGCCCCAACGACAAGCGCGGCGTCTTCGCGCAGCTCACCGACGAGGGGTACGCCACCCTCGAACGCGCTGCCCGCGACCACGTCGAGACCGTCCGGACGTTCTTCATCGACGTGATCCAGCCGGAGGACCTCGAGGCGATCGGGCGCGCGTTCGGCCTCGTCCTGAAGCGCGTCGGCCCCGCCACCTGACCACCGCCCCCGCGGCCGGCCGGCTCTAGAGCGGGACGGTCACCCCGGTCAGGAAGCCCACGGACACGAGGGTCAGGAACCCCCACGCGAGCATCATGCCGATGCCGAACGTCCGCCACCGGCCGCCGACCTGCCAGACCAGCAGCCCGCCGAGCCCGAACGCGAGCAGCAGCAGCGTGACGAACTGCGGCAGCAGGCTCGGGCGGCGGCTCATCATCAGCGGCGCCCACATCATCACGATGTCGACGAACACGAACAGGGCGAAGCCCGCCGCGAGCGCCTTCACGTCCCGGCCGAGGAACGCGCCCGCGCGCTCCAGGGCGGCCTGGGCCTTGTCGGCCGGCAGCCGCGGCCGCGCGGCCTCCGGCTCGACCTCCACGTTGTGCGCCACCGCGAAGATCTCGTCTTCGAGGCTCGGCAGGTCGCTCTCCTGAGCGTTCGTCATCCCGGCTCCCTGGGACCGGACATCACCGGACGACATGCCCGGCGGTCTCCTGAAGTTCCACGCCGCCCCTATCCGGCGGGCGCGCCCTCAAACGCACCGTAGCGAATCGGTACCGCGACGCGAACGCCCCCGGCCTGCGTATGCTGCGAAGATGCCAGGTAGAGGGCCGGTTTCCAGCGCGACTTTCCTCGGTGTCCTGCTCACGGTGGCGCTCGCCGCGTCCGGATGTGGCCGCGGCGACGACGACTCGGGCGAGTCGGCGCCGCCCGCGACCCCGCCCACCGCGTCCGAGACCGCGGCGCCGGCACCGTCCCCGACGACGTTCCAGAGCACGATCAAGAAGGTGACCGCCGGCGACCTGAAGTCGTCCTGGCGGAGCGGCTGTCCCGTGGCGCCGTCCGGGCTCCGGATGATCGAGATGACCTACTGGGGCATGGACGACAAGCCGCACACCGGCGGACGGCTCGTCGTCAACGCCAAGGCCGCCGACGACCTCGCCTCGGTCTTCGGGAAGCTCTACGCCATGCGCTACCCGATCGAGCGGATGGAGCCGGTCGACAAGTACGGCGGCAGCGACTTCGACTCGATCGAGGCCAACAACACCTCCGCGTTCAACTGCCGCAAGGCGACCGGGTCCAGCTCGTTCTCCCAGCACGCCTACGGCCTCGCCGTCGACATCAACCCCTGCCAGAACCCCTACGTCTACGCGGACGGGCGCACCGCCCACAAGGACTGCACGAAGTACAAGAACCGCAAGCTGGACGAGCCCGGCATGATCCACGCGGGCGACGGGGTGGTGAAGGCGTTCGCCTCGATCGGCTGGGGCTGGGGCGGCGAATGGAGCGGCGCCAAGGACTACCAGCACTTCTCGGCGTCGGGCCGCTGACCGCCCGCCGGCCCCCGCCCGCGGGCCCCGGCCGCCGGACGGCCTAACCGAGCATCAGGACCGCGCCGACGAGAACGGCGAGGACCACCACCACGACGGCGATGCCGACGATCATGCCGACGTTCGGCCCGGACTTCTGCGGTTGCGCCTGGCTCTGGAAGTTCTGGAACTGGTGCGTCGTACCCGCCGGATCATTCGGTGTCTGCGACATGCCGAAGAGGGTAACGGATCCCTTATGCCCGAGTAGGGCGAGCGGAGAGTGTGGGATTCGAACCCACGAGGACTGTCCCCAGCCCTGGGCGCTTTCAAGGCGCCTGCACTAGTCCACTATGCGAACTCTCCCGGCGGCCGGTCGCCCGGCCACCGCCCACGATAGCGGTCACGGCGCCCTGTCTTCGACCGCATACCGGGCGCCTACGGTTCGCCGGGGACGCGGAAGCCGGGGATGGACGGCCACCGGACGGTCAGGACGACCGTCTCCTCCTCGGCCTCCCACGAGTGGTCGACGCCGCGCCCCCACACCACGTAGTCGCCCTGCTCGGCGAGCACGACGTCCCGTCCGGGGAACTCCAGGCGGAACCGTCCGCTGATCAGGACGAGCAGGGCGGTGCGCTTGTCGCCGTCCGTCCACACCGCACGCCGCTCGCCCTTGGGGTGGACGCCCCACTTGATCTCGACCTCGTCACTGTGCCGCAGGTCCCCGACGGGCTTGAAATGCCCGAGCAGCCACCCCCGGTCCAGGGCCGCGTCCGGCCCGGCCTTCCCCACGTACAAGCCATCACCGTCAGTCACGGAACGTGACCTTACCGCCCGGCCCCCGGCCCCCGGCCGGGCGGCGGGACGGTCACGGCTGCTGCGGGCGTTGGAAGGCGAAGCCGTCGCCGACGACGGCGGCCAGGGTGAGGTATGCCTCGCGCGTCGGGGGGGCGAGCTGCTCCAGCTCGACCTCGGCGCCCTCCTCCAGGTGGTCGTCGTAGGGGATGCGGACGACGGCGCGGCAGCGGCTCTCGAAGTGCGCCTGGAGCTTGTCGAGGTCGACCTGGCTGCGGGTGCGGTGGCGGACCATCGACAGGACGACGACGCCGTTGCGGACCAGGTGGCCGTGGTCGTGCGCCTCCAGCCAGTCCAGGGTGGCGCTCGCGGACCGGGCACCGTCCACCGACGGGGAGCTGACCAGGACGAGCTGGTCGGCGAGGGCCAGCACGCCCGCCATCGCCGAGTGCAGCAGGCCGGTGCCGCAGTCGGTGATGCAGACCGAGTAGTACTGCTCCAGGACGACCGCGACGGCGGCGTAGTCCTCGGCGGAGAACGCCTCGCTGACCGCCGGGTCGCGGTCGGACGCGAGGATCTCCAGCCGGGCCTCGTTCTGCGAGGTGAACGCGCGCACGTCCGCGTACCGGTGGATCTGGTCGCGGTTGTTGAGCAGGTCGCGGACGGTGGCGGCCGTCTCCAGCCGCACCTTGTCCGAGAGCGTGCCGCGGTCGGGGTTGGCGTCCACCGCGATGACGCGGTCGCCGCGGAAGGAGCCGAGCATCGAGCCGAGGCCGGTCGTGGTGGTGGTCTTGCCGACGCCGCCCTTCAGCGACATGACCGCGACCCGGTGGTGGCCGCCGGCGACCTGCGTGCGGGCGCGGGCGATCAGGTCCTTGCGGCGCAGCTCGCCCTGCGACTCGCCCGGGTGGACGCTGCCGGCGGTCGCCTTGTAGATGGCGCGCCGCCACCCCGAGGACGGCGCTATGCGGCGCTCGCCGAGGAGGTTCTCGGAGCTGAGGCTGTCGGTGTTCTGCCCGTCCTGCGGCGGGGGCGCCTGCCCCTGCTGGACCATCTGCCCCTGCGGGCCCACGGGCGGGTAACCGTACCCCGGGTACGGCTGGCCCGTGTTCGGGTCGATCGGCACGTACGGCTGCCCGGTGTTCGGGTCGACCTGCTGGTACTGCTGAGCGGCGGCGTTCGGGTCCTGCGGGTACGGCTGGCCCGTGTTCGGGTCGACCGGCTGGTACTGCTGCGGGTACGGCCGGCCGGCGTTCGGGTCCGCCGGCGGGGCCGGGGGGAACTGCTGGTGGGCGCCGTTGGCGGCCGGAGGGTACGGCTGACCGGCGTTCGGGTCCATCGGCGGGAACGGCCGGCCGCCGGCGTTCGGGTCCATCATCGGCGGGAACTGCGGCGCACCGGCGTTCGGGTCCGCCGGCGGGAACGGCTGGGCGCCCGCGTTCGGGTCGAGCATCGGCGGGAACTGCGGCGCGCCCGCGTCCGGGGACAGCGGACGGCCCGTGTTCGGGTCGATCGGCACGTACGGCGCCCCGGACTCGTCGGTGTCCTGCGGGTAGGGCTGCCCGGTGGCGGGGTCGATCGGCTGGTACTGGCCGCCCGCGTCCTGCTGCGCGTACTGGTCGGACGGGTAGGGCGGCAGCTGCTCGAAGGGCGGGGCGGCGTTGCCGCCGGCGTCGTACGGCGACTGCTGCGGACCCTGCTGCGGGGGCTGCGGCGGACCCTGCTGGGCCTGGGACGGGTCGTAGGTCGGCGCCGGGTAGTACGGCGGCGGCAGCATCCCGCCGTCGAACGGCTGCGGCATCGGCCCGCCCTCGTACGACGGCGGCATCGGCCCGCCTTCGTAGGACGGCGGTACGGGCCCGCCCTCGTAGGGCGCCGGTCCGCCCTCGTAGGACGGCGGTACCGGGCCGCCCTCGTACGGCGGGGGCTGCGGCGGGCCGAAGTTCTCCGGGCCGCCCTGGAACGCGGGCGGCGCCGCGAGCCAGGGGTTGTTCTCCGGGGCCTGCGGCGACTCCGGCGCGGCGGGCGGGGGCGGCGGCGCGTTCTCCTGCTCGGCGGGGCCGGGCTGCGGCGCCTTCGCGCCTTCGGGGGACGGTTCCGCCGTGTCCTCGTTCATCGCGTCCAGAGAGGCCAGGCGCTCCTCCAGGGAGCGCCCATCGTGCTCGTTCCTCGCCACCGTTCTTCCCCCTCGGGCACGCCTCTGATGATCAACACGGTGCGGGTGGGCAAACCGACCCCCACGCAGGATACCCATCACCCAATATCACGCATCCCGCACGTAGATCGACGTTGGGACGGGGAGGCGGGGACGGGGATGACGCGGCGGCCCGCCCGGTAGCGTGATCGGTATGCATGCGATCGTGATCCGCGAGCCGGGCGGGCCGGACGTCCTGGAATGGGCGCAGGTCCCGGACCCGGAGCCGAGCCCGGGCGAGGTGCTGATCGACGTGGCGGCGAGCGCGGTGAACCGCGCGGACGTCATGCAGCGGCAGGGCTTCTACCCGCCGCCCGAGGGCGCTCCCCCGTATCCGGGCCTGGAGGTGTCCGGACGGGTCGCCGGGCTGGGCGCGGACGTCACCGGAGTGACCGTCGGGGACGAGGTGTGCGCCCTGCTCAGCGGGGGAGGGTACGCCGAACGGGTCGCGGTGCCCGCCGCTCAGGTGCTCCCGGTGCCGCGCGGCGTGGACGCCGTGGAGGCGGCCGGGCTCCCGGAGGTCGCGTGCACGGTGTGGTCGAACGTGTTCCAGCTGGGCGGGCTGCGCGCGGGGGAGACGCTCCTCGTCCACGGCGGCGGCAGCGGCATCGGGACGTTCGCGATCCAGCTCGCGAAGGCGCGCGGTGCGCGGGTGGTGACGACCGTGGGCAGCGCGGAGAAGGCGGCCCGCTGCCGGGACCTCGGCGCCGACGTCACCGTCAACTACCGCGAGGAGGACTTCGTCGACAGCGGCCCCTACGACGTGATCCTCGACCTGATCGGCGCCAAGTACCTGGCCCGGAACGTCAAGGCGCTCGCCACCGGCGGACGGCTGATGGTGATCGGCCTCCAGGGCGGCGCGAAGGCGGAGCTCGACCTCGGCGGGCTGCTGCGCAAGCGGGCGCTGGTGCACGCGACGACGCTGCGGGCCCGTCCGGCGGCGGAGAAGGCGGAGATCGTGGCCGGGGTCCGCGAGCACGTGTGGCCGCTGCTGGAGTCGGGAAGGGTCCGGCCCGTCATCGACCGGAGGTTCCCGATGGCCGAGGCGGCGCGCGCGCACGAGCTGCTCGAAGAAAGCGGTCATGTCGGCAAGATCCTGCTGACAGTGTGAGGATGTGGAGTTTATGAGCGAGCCTTCGAAGAACCAGTCTGAACAGGAACCGCAGGTGCTCGTGGTCGGCCCGGGCGGCATCGCCATGGAGAGCGCCGGCGAGGGCGAGTCCGGGGCCAAGTCGGTCGCCGAGATGGTCGAGCAGCCCGCGAAGGTGATGCGGATCGGCGGGATGATCCGCCAGCTCCTCGACGAGGTCAAGGCCGCCCCGCTGGACGAGGCGAGCCGGGCCCGGCTGCGGGAGATCCACAAGTCGTCCATCAAGGAGCTGGAGGACGGCCTGGCCCCCGAGCTGGTCGAGGAGCTGGAGCGGCTGTCGCTGCCGTTCACCGAGGGCACGGTGCCGAGCGAGGCGGAGCTGCGGATCGCGCAGGCGCAGCTCGTCGGCTGGCTGGAGGGGCTGTTCCACGGCATCCAGACGACGCTGTTCGCGCAGCAGATGGCGGCGCGGGCGCAGCTGGAGCAGATGCGGCGGGCGCTGCCCGCCGGCATGGTGCCGCCCGGCGCCGAGGAGGAGCCGTCGTCCGGCCACCGCTCGTCCGGCCCCTACCTGTAGGACGCCTCTACGACGTCAGGGGCGGGCGCCCCCCCCCCCGCGGGGGGGGCCGCCCCGAAAGGGACAAGCGGTGGAGGACTTCGGGCGCGCCCGGGGCGTC
>NZ_JBEYTW010000084.1:0-38485 GCF_040643275.1 Spirillospora sp. NPDC047418 | reverse complement strand
CTCGTCTACCAGGGGCTTCTTCACATCACCCGCCGAACGCCTCCATCGCGATCATGCTGTGATCGACGTCCGCCCGGACGGATGAAAAAGGGTCAGTGATGGAAACAGTGATAGGAGATCTCGGAATCACTCCAAGATCACTGCCATGTGACCTCTGACCTGGGGAAACGTTGGAGCGGGCGACGGGAATCGAACCCGCGTAGCCAGTTTGGAAGTGGCGATTTAGCATCCCCCGAAGATCACCTCTAACCCACTAAACTGCAGGTCAGAGGCGGTTTCGTATGCCATCCTGTCCTCGCCGATGCCGCTCGGATTTCCATGATCCAGTGACAAATGAGTGACAAATGATCTTGCTCGGGGGAGTATGGGTTTCACACGCAAGCGCAAGGGTCCAGAGGGGACCCGATACCAAGCGCTTTACGACGATGCTCGGGGCGTCCGCCAGACGGCAGGCACCTTCGGCACCCGCAAGGAGGCCGACCGAGCCTGGCAACGAGCCGAGTCCCGCATCGCCGAAGGCAAGGCGGGTGACCCTCGCCGTGCCCGCCAGACCTTCCGCACCTACGTAGAGGAACGCTGGTTCCCGAACCACCGCATCGAGGCATCAACCCGCCAGGACTACGCCTACGCGCTCGCCGCCCACGTCATGCCGTACTTCGGCGACATGAAACTGCAGGACATCACCTCAGAGACCGTCCGCGAATGGATCACGCACCGCAAGAAGCAGGGCGCCTCGGCCTACAGCATCAAATACTGCAAGACCGCGATCCTCAACGCCATCTTCACGACCGCCGTCAACGACGGCGTCCTCGTCTACCACCCGAGCCGCGGCGTGAAGACCGACCCCGTCCCTGAAAAGCCGCGCCAGATCATCACCGCCGAGCAGTTCGCCCGCATCTACGCCGTCCTCCCGGACGCGACCGCCCAACTCCTCGTCGAGACCGACATCGAGAGCGGTCTCCGCTGGGGCGAGTTGAGCGAACTCCGCGTCAAGGACCTCGACTTCGCCACCGGCATCCTCACCGTCAGCCGCTCTGTGGTCGAACTGCTCCCCAGGTTCCACCCGGAGGGCCGCCGCTTCTTGGTGAAGGACTACCCCAAGGGCAAGCGCTGGCGCCGCTTCAAGCTCAGCCCCCAGATCGTCGCCAAGCTGAAAGCCCACGCAGAAGCCAACGACCTCGCCCCGGACGACCTGTTCTTCAGCCGCCGTCGAAACGAGCCGCCCAAGCTCGAACTCCTAGACCCCGAAACCCTCACCTTCACAGCACCGAACAGCCGCACCTACACCCACGGAACGACCACGGGCTACAACATCGGCAAGTGCAAGTGCCGCCACTGCCGAGCCGCCTACGCCGCCTACCGCGCCAAGCGCCGTGCCCAGGGCAAGGACAACCCCCGCAACCCCCGCGTCATCGACGACGACCCCCACATCTCCGCCAACTGGTTCCGCAAGCACTGCTGGCACCCTGCCCGAGCCGCCGCCAACCTCGGATGGTCACCCCGCATCCACGACCTCCGCCACGCCCACGCCTCCTGGCTCCTAGCCGGCGGCGCCGACCTCCAGGTCGTCAAGGAACGCCTCGGCCACCGCAAGATCTCCACAACGGAGCGCTACCTCCACACCCTCCCCACCGCCGACGAAACCGCCCTAGAAGCCCTAGCCAAGATCCGCACAACCCCCACCGGCCCGCCGGCCACCCCGGACGCAGAGAAGGAACTGGCCGAAGCCAAAGCCAAGATCGCCGAACTCCAAGCCCTAATCACCGATAATCTCCTCACCCAGAGGACCCCCAACGCCCCCAACCTCCGCCCCGCCTAGACCAGAGCCAGACTGAAGTCAGCCCAGCGCTCCGCCCCTCTCGTGCGATCCTGTTCCCCTCGAGAGGGGCCGGAGCGCTGGACGGCGAAACGAGGGGCTAGGCAGCGAAGCCGACCGCGCCGTAGGTCTCCAGACCATATCGACACTGGTCTCGATCTCGAATACCCGTGTTCACCGTGCCTTAGGAAACCGGTGACCGCAGCGAGGCCGCCGCGTCTGCGAAGAAGTTGAGAGCCGTTGATCGCGCCCGGGATGCCTCATGAAGACGACTGAGGCTTCAACAACGCCATCAGCCGCGGCAATCGCTGCCGCATCTGCTCCTCGTCGTCGAAGCCGAAGTTCTCTCCCAGATCAGTGACCGCCTCGGGGGCGGTCTGCCGGCGCTCCAGCGCCTCGTAGAACTCACAGATCTCACTGCCCGTGACCTGCTGAAACGCTTGGCCAGCGGCGTAGGCGGCCTCTTCGTAGAAGATCACATAGTCGCTGTGTTTCGCGGCAGCCTCGATCACCAGTGGGTGGCCGGCCAGGCTGTCTGGCGCCTGCACCACCCGCTCGAACCATTCACGGCCCAACGCGATCAGCCCCGCCCGGAAGTCAGTGAAGCTGTCATCGGAACAGCCACCACCGATTAGATACGCCGCCGCCCAGACATCCCACCGGTACACACGCGTGCTCGCCGCGTCGAAGCACTCCTGGAACTGAAGTATCCGCTCGTCAGGCAGTGCGGCCAGTCGAGTCGTCAACGACTCGGCGAACGGACCCTCATCTCGCCGAGCGGCATCGACCAGTCTCCAGAACTCATCAACATCCATGTCCGCACTATGGCAGCCGGTGCCGACATCTGAACCCGCGGTGTCGGATCGGGCGATCGTAGTCTCCGTCTGCGCAGTCCTGTCTGCCCCCACGAACTTGCAAGACGATCGGAGCCTGCATGCCGTCCGCTTGCTCAGACTCATTGTCTCACGGCGGAGTTTGTCGCTGGGGGCGGCTTGGAAGTGCATGCCAGGAAGGCAGGTAGCTCAACTACGGCAGGGAACTTTTAATCATCAACGCCGAATATTGAATCGACGCAGCTCAATAGTTGCTTGACGAATTCGCGTTGAAAATATATGGCTACGCGCGATCTTGTCGATTCCTTCGGTTCTGTTTCCTCGGATGGCGGCTTTATACTCCCTCTCGAGCAGCTTAGTCATCCGCTCCAATAGGTCGTCCGTCATGTGGTCGGTGCTGATGTTAAGCAAGTCGCTTGGTGTAGGTCTACGCAAGCGTGTCAGAGTGAACTTTGAAAGGTAGGCTAGGTGGTAACGCCAATTCTCTATGGTGCCGCCCAAAAGTTCTGCATCTGTTGCATAGGAGGCAAGAAACTCCCGAACTCTAATGTGTATGTCCAGCACAAGGCGATATAGATCGAGATCGTAGTCAGAGGTAAAGACGTGATAATAGTGAGAATCCTCCAGCAGACGGGTGTCGGAGTAACTGAGAGCCGAGTGCGGCTCTCCAAGGACAAATGAGGTGAACTCTCTTGCAAGGCGCGATACACTCACGACTTGGTCCAAGGTAAAACCGAGATTCTTGTAATAGTTTGCACGACGTTCGTAATAGTATCCATCCCTCTGTAGCGACTCCTCGATATCTTTCTGAATCTTCTCGGTTGCTCGTAGCGCACCCGGAGGCAACTGTGTTTGGCTATTGGTTGCCCTGATTATGCTGTCGCGTGCTCGACCAGATGCCGGCGGTACCAGAATTCTCACCAAGATTGAACGGTCATGATGTTGGCCATTTTCCTGGAAGTAGTTATAGATCTCGTGACTCGTCTGCAGTCCGTTAACTATCTGAGGTGACTTCATTACGATTTTCTTGCCTGCTATGCGCACCTCTTCGGCAACAAGTGTCACCCCGTTATTAAACCACCAGAAGTCGTCCCGGTGACTAGACTGTAGCGTCTCACCGATCGCAGTATTTACCGAAGTCCTGCCAGCATAATCCCTTACATTTGATTCAAACAATTCAAGCCTTAGTGCCTCATTGTCTGAGGTGATAAACTTATAGTACTCGTCCAGTCGCGACAGGCACACATAGCCCTCCCCAAGCGATGTTGCCATAGGGGTCTCCGTGAAAACCAATTCAGAGATAACAGTCGCGCCGCGGCCGGATAATTCCCGCAGTTCCGCAGCACCTAGGTACTCAATGTCACACCTAGTTCCGGATGATACCTTCACCAACTCTTGTATCAGTCTATTTCCTTTGGCACGTACGTTGGGGTGTGGGGCCTCGGCTGATCGGGTTGCGTAGATCACCCGGACGTATACGTCCGGGAAGGAGGAGGCCAAAGCCTCTAGTATGTGCAGGAATCTTCCTGTGCGCTCAAGCAGCTTCGCATTAGTAGTTGGAGCAAGATCGACTACATCGCGTCCCATATCGAGCAATACGGGGAGGTGGAAGTGAAGCTTTTCAAATGTTGTCTCCTGAAACCCTGAGGACGTCTTTGCTTGGAGAATCACAAGTTCAATCTTCTTGGCGTGAAGATTGGTATGGCGATCGACATCGGCAGACACATAACGGTCGTCAACTAGAACCCATATGCCATCGATACCACAATCATGCGTTCCGTCGACAATTCCATCGCGCAGTTCATCGATATCCAAGTCGAGATCCTGCAAAGCTATACTTGCGGAGAAGTAATTAAAGAAATCCTCCGGCGTTTGGCTTGGGGCAAGGTGAGATCTCTGGTCTTCCAATATTCGGTCCAAAAGACGTTGATCGTTGCTTTTCTTGGGCATGACCCCCCTAACTTCCTAAAGCGATGACGCATCATTCCGTATCTCATGCTGCTTGAGAAGGTGGAATGTGATAATAGTGTCAAAGTTTCTTGCGAGCTCCTACAGGACTTCTCTTAGAGCATGACGGTGCGGACAGGCCGTGGCACGAGCGGGCTCAGTCGGCAGCGGCCTCATCGAAGATCCGGCCGATGCCGTCGGAGTACTCCGGCCCCTGGGCCGCTCGCTCCCTACTGTGCCACCCCCATGAAGCATGATGCACAAGTATGGGCCACCCCGTACCGCATTGGCATGGCCGCTGCCGGACAAGTGGCTCGACTGCCCTCGTTGATCTTGTAGCCGTAAGAGCGTCTGTTACCGCACAGTGCAGAGGCACACTGAGCGGCAAGCTCCGCACGTGGCGGGTGCGGGCTCAGATCTTTCGGCTGCCTCCGGCTACCGGCGATCGCGAAGGTGTTGGTGGGTCTCTGGCTGGCGGGGCCGAGCTACCGGGACCGTCAAGTACTTCGGCCGCATTTGGACGGCTAGGTCTGTCTTGATCCAGGCTGAACGGGAGAGGGCCACCGTTGTGATCGTGGGAGATTGGAACCGGACGGGGGTGGACGTGCCGCCTTCTGTGGAAGATGTCCCTGCCCTCAACCGGTGGAAGCAACTCCGCTGGTCAGTAGCTCGGCGAACACTTCCTTGGGCTTCTTGAACCCGAAGATAGCGCGGAGTCGGTTGTTGAGTTCGTCGGCGACGGCCTGCAGATAGTCCGGGTCGTTGGTGATCGTGGTGCCTTTGGGGAAATACTCCCGCAGCCAGCGGTTGGTGTTCTCGTTGGTGCCGCGCTCCCAGGGAGAGTGCGGATGGGCGAAGTACACCGGGAGGCGGGCCTTGAGGGTGATCGCGGCGTGTTCGGCCATCTCCGACCCGCAGTCCCAGGTCAGCGACCGTCGCACCACGTCCGGCAGATCCTCGACCTGGTCGATGACGGCCTCGGACACGGTGGCGGCGTCCCGTCCGGCCAGCGGCACCAGGACCACGAACCGCGAGACCCGCTCGACCAGCGTGGCCACCGCGGTCTTGCCGTCCTTGCCCACGACCAGGTCGCCTTCCCAGTGCCCGGGGACCCGCCGGTCGATGGCGTCGGCGGGCCGCTCGTCGATCCACCGGATTCCGTGGATCCGCGGCGCCCGTGGCGCGCGGCCGTGCGCGGGCCGGCGGCGGGTGCGGCCTGAGCGCAACGCCAGGCACTGGCGGGCCAGCTCACCCTTGGGCAGTGCGTAGATCCAGCCGTAGATCGCCTCATGGGACACCCTCACATGCTGGTCGGCAGGGTGCTCGATCGGCAACCGCCCGGCGATCTGCTGCGGCGACCAGCCCTGCTCGAGCAGCTCGACCACCACCAACCGCAGGTAGGCGTCGGCGTCGATCCTGCGGGTCTTGGGACGCCGCCGCGTCCGCCGCGCCGTCCGGTCCACCCGCGCGGCCCGGTACCGGCCCCGCCCGCCGTGCCGGGCGATCTCGCGCGAGACGATGCTCGGGCACCGCCCGATCCGTTCCGCGATGACCTGGTTCTGCACCCCCTCGGCGATTCCCCGAGAAATCTCTTCCCGGTCGACCAATGTCAGCATGTGTCGCACCGCCCCCACGGCAGCTCCCCCCGGCGATCAACTCGCCGAGCAGGACTACACCACTGCAAGATCAATTGCTACGACCGGTTGAGGGCAGGGTCGACTGCGGCGTGTGGCTGTTAGGTTCGACGGTTATTTGCTCACGGGGTGGCTCCGTTTTCGGTCTGCGGAAGCCTCAACTGTGCCTGGTTGTGCCCGTTGGGTTCGTTGAGCGGGCTGGAGTGTAAGAACGGCCGGGTTGCTGGCGGAGTTTGCCGGCGACGCCGCCCCCTGACGGCATGCAGTGTTTGCTTCGACCGTGAACACCTTCACGGCCGTCTCGGCACCCCTTGTTGGGATTGCGCTTCGAGACCATGTTTCAGCTTGCGGAGGTACGGGCGCGCCGATGCGATGCCCACTGCCGTGCTGCGGACGCGTGGTCGAGTGCCCAGGGCTCGTTGTTGGTGGTGAGGTTGGCTTGCCATTTGGCGGCGAAGGCGCGTGCGAAGAGGTCGATGGTGGCTGGGGCGGTGGCTGTCCAGGCGGGGAACTGTGAGGCCCAGTGTTCTGCTTCGGCCGGGGTGTGGCCGGCCTTGAGTAGCCAGGGGATGAGGAGTGCTAGCTCGAGGACGGCGGCGCCGCGTCCGGCGAACGTCCAATCCACTACGTAGGCGGTGTCATTGTCGCCTAGGAGGACGTTGGCGGGGTTGAGATCGGCGTGCAGCAGTGTGCTGCCAGCCAGTGGGGTCATGTCGCCCATCGATTCCCAGCGGCGCTCGATGCGCTTGCGTTCCAGCAGGTCGGGGAGCGGGTGTGCCTGCAGGCTGTCGATGATCTTGGTGAGGATGTTCAGGTCGGGTGAGCCGGGGGTGTAGTCGGCGTGCCGGGCCTGGACGTGTTCGAAGGCTAGGAGGAGCCACCCGCCCGCCTCCACGGTCCAATGGAGGCGGGGGGCGTACTCGGTGACGTGGGGGTTGATCGCGCCTTCCCAACGCAGCGACCGGACTTCCGGGCCGTCGGTGGCCGGCGCGGTTTTGCGTGCGGCCTTGACGAACAACCGGCCGTCCGCGGTGTGGATGGTCGCGGCGATGTCGGCGTGGTTGCCAGCCGGCGCGGGCTCGACCCGGTGGATGGGGCCGGTGCGCGCCGTGATCGCGCCGAGGGCCTCGGGCGGCAGGGCGGACCAGTGGCTGCGCATGGATCAACCCCCTGGTGGTGTCAGGCGTTCGTCGGTGGCTGCGCGCAGTTCTCCGGGCAGCAGGACTCGCCGTCCATCCACCATTCCAGATCGACGCGGTACCCGGTGGCGCGCATCGCCGCCAGGCCGCGCTCGGACGCCTGCCCGGACCGGATGTCCTCGTCCATGATCGGCAAGTGGTGCATGAACCGGCCCGCGACCATGTCGCACACGGCCGCGAAGGTGCGAGTGCGCATCATGGAGCGGTGCCAGATCTTGTCGACGGCGGGCGAGGGCGCGAACTTCACCCAGGCGCGGGAGTCGCCGCCGACTTCGGTCATGGTGTCGCCCCACGCCTTCATGAAGACGAGGAACTGCTCTACGCCGCGCTCGGCGTAGAGGCGGGTGACCTTGTCGAAGATCACCACGTCGTTCACCATCTGCTCGAACAGTTCGGGTGTGACGAGGCCGCGTGGATCTTTGGTGGCGATGGCCAGGGCGGGAGCGAGGGTCATGTGCACCTCCGACGCGCGTAGTGGTTGGTTCTCTCGGCCCAGGCGCGCGTCTGTTGACCTGGGCGGAGGGCTCTAGTGGGCGGTGCAGGCGCCATGGGCGCCGTCCCGCCGCGTGCCGCTCCCGGCTTACGGTGTGGGCTGCTGGAGACCGGTGTCCGTTGGTTCGGTGATCCGCCGGGGCGCAGCCTTGTCGGTAGGCCGGGTGGAGGAGTTTGGAGCCTCCGGGGGCGGTGGTCGTAGTCACGTGCCCGCGTGGGAGCGGCGGCGCGCTCGATGATGTTGCCGAGGTACTCGATCCGCTCGGGGTTCTCACGCCTGCCGAACAGGTAGCACCGCGATTCGGGAACGACTTCCTGTTCCATCAGCCGGCGGTAGGAGCCCAGCGCGGCGGTCAGGTCTCGCACATCGCCGGGATCAAGAGGCACGATGTCTCCTCGCCGAGGGGTGTGGGGCGGACTCAAAGACCACCGAGGTGACGAGGTCAGCCAGGGCCTGCTGAGCTGTGCAGGGGGACATGGGTGTGTGGGGGCGCGGCGGCTTCCGAGGGGTGAAGGCCGCCGCGCCCTTTCGCGCATCGCCCTCATGCCAGAACGGCGATTCGAGGTGGATGCGCGACGACTGGGGCCGCCGGTCATCGCATGAGTCCCAGCGTGCGGATGATCTGTCCTTCGAGCGCCGCCAGAGTGGGGGCGTCCAGGAGCCGACGGGGGCCGGGGAGCATGACCCACCATGCGCGGGTGTAGTGCCCCACCAGACGATCGCTCCGTATTGGCGGGAGAGGCGGCCGAGTTCGGCATCGCGGATCGACTTGGCGTCGATCCGGCTGGTTGCGGTGCACAGTTCGTCGGTGGGGAGGTGCTGTGGGGAGCCAGCGGGGTTCATGGTGTGGCCACCTCCGAAATGGGGCTGCTGCTCGTGGTGGTCTGCCTGCCGACTGAGGAGTTTCGGGACGCACGCGTGCTGGGCGGTGAGTCCCTCGATCAGGGCGGCCTCGATGTTGGCCCTCGTGTAGTCGCCGCCAGGACGGACGAGCAGGAACTCGCGTTGAGACGACGGCCAGGCCGCCGGATTCTCGATCGCATCGCGAGGTGCACGAGGGTTGGTCCCCGCCTCCAGCAACGCAGGTCCGTCCGACACAGATACGAGCGCCCGCCATGTCCCCGTGGCCCGCCCGTACCAGGTCACCCGGTCCGGTGAGGAGTTACCCATTGGCCCGCGCAGCGAGCCTTCCCTTGACCGCTACGACCACCTCGTGCAGGTGTGCGTCATCGGCCGGTGCGACTGCGCCACCATCGGAGAACCAGAACCATGGCTCACCGCCGCAGATCGCGCGCAGGTCGCATCGCACCAACACCGGAGAGGAGAAGGCGGCAGGGATCGCAAGCAGGGGCTCAGACTCGGCCACCTCTACCGAATAGCCGTGGGACTTGAGCGTCTGGGCGAGCGCCCAGACGCGCATCCGGCGCGTCTCTAGCGCTTTCGATGTATCCGTTGACATTACGAGCCCTCTTACCTAGAGGCGTGAATAGTGATCTTCGGTTAAGCTCTTCTTAACGCTACGGCGTTGATTGATGCCGATGAACTGACGGCGAGTACGAGTACGGACGGCGGTAGTGGACTCATGGCCCCAGGTGGACGAGAAACCTTGACTGGCAGTCGGGGTTTCAACGGCGGTCCCCGCGAAGGTCGTATTTCGGGCTACCTCCTCAAGGTCATTCGCGAATCGATCGGCTTCACCCAGGACGGACTGGCCGACGACCTTGGAGTCGATCTCACGACTGTGCAGGGCTGGGAGTCTGGGCGTCGACCTCTCATCGCCGTGCCCACGGGGAGTTTTCTAGCGATTCGTGCACGATTGCTACGACTCGGGGCGCAGCCCAACTTGCTCGCTCAACTCGAGCCGGCGCTTGAAGCTGATCACTTCCTCGCGCAGGTCCTGGGCACTGCACCGGCAAAGGTTCCGCCGGATGAGCATCCGCTCTCCATGTGGGTGATCACGCGACCGTTCACTGACATGACCTCATGGGCGGTGTCGGGTCAGCGGCCGTCTTTCTTGGACGATGTTCCGCGTAGATCTCCCCGCCGCGGTCCGGTTTCGAGCGGGCCGCGGTTGGCGATAGACGAACGGGCTCACTTCTTCGAGCACCTTAAGAGCGCCGCAGAGAGAGCCGATGTCCGCACTGTCGACGGGATGCTGCTTCGTAGGCAAGCACATTATGTCGCGAGCTTCGATGATTCCCTAGAGACGGTGCAATGGCTGGCGGGAATGCAGCGCCAGGAGGAGCGCAGGTCTCAACGATCCGCCGACTGGTCGCTGTCATGGGCTGTTGTGCGGTCCGGAGCGCACTCCCTAGCTCGCAAGGGAGACCCTGAGGCGCTTCAAGCGTTCATCGGCCAGGCGATGAAGACCGACAGGTGCGAGACGGCCAACCTCAACTACTGGGCGTACTGGCTGGGGGAGATCACCGAGCCGCAGACAGCCGACACGTTCATGGTCGAGTTGCCCATTCGGTCCTGGAGAGGCACGAAGCTGCTTGCTCATCTGGTGGGCAAGCTGGAGCCGAAGAACGTCTACATCGATGTCGTCGCCCATACGGTCTGGGCGCTTCTTCAGCACCGCCCCGCTATCGTCCACGACGAGCCCGGCACGCTCGGTCGGTTGCAGGAACGGGCGGCGCGGGTCCTGGACGAAGCTGCGGTCTCCGTCCAGTCGCGACGGGAGTTGGAAGAGGTCCTCTACGGTCTACGTATCGCGGACGGGCGTTGAGAGAAGGGTGAGCATGGCGAACGAGACGGAGCGGCTGGCGGGGTTCCTGTACGAGATCGGGCTTCTGAAGCGCTACAAGCGCACCGGGTGGCTTGTAGCGGGCGTCAACGATCCCGAGAGCATTGCCGATCACTCGCTCCGTACGGCGATCATCGCGAGCGTCCTGGCCGCGATGGAGGGGGCCAACCCCGAGCGTGCTGCACTGCTCAGCCTCTTTCATGACAGCCAGGAGACGCGCCTCACCGACATCCCCTACGTTGCCAAGCCGTACGTGAAGAAGGCGTCCAACGAGCAGGTCACCGAGCGCCAGACCCGCGGTTTGCCGGAGGTGGTCACCGCAATGATCACGGGTGTCGTCGCGGAGTACGAAGGCAAGGCCAGCGCCGAGGCGATGTGCGCCCGTGACGCGGACAAGCTCGAGTGCCTCATTCAGGCCATCGAGTACCGAGAGCACGGCAATCAGAACACCCAACCGTGGGTAGACAGCTCGCTCGCCCAGCTCCAGACCGCGTCCGCCAAGCGACTCGCCGAGGAGGCGCAGAAGACCGGCTCTCTCGACTGGTTCATGCGAGCGTTGAACGGCGACGAGGACGCGTAGAAACGTCCTCGTACCTGGGCATTCGATGGTGCTGCTGTACAGCTAAGGAGTACAGCGGCGCACCCGCACGCGGACGTACCTGATCACTCGCCACACCTCCCGCGTCGTCGACGGCAAGAGCGCCGGCGGCGGTCATCTGGAGCACCGCATACTTCGGTTCCGAACCGGCGGCGCCGGCGCGCGGTAGTAGACGATCAGTGACGTGTGCCCTCGAGTGGAGACACCGCTCCATTACTGATGCACGGGCCCGGGAGATCTCATCGGCCGGCATCCGTGTCGGGAGGCCCCGCGGGCCCCAGCGAACCACCTACCGAGGACCGGAAAGCCGAGCGGAGCGGATGAATGTCCCTGGCCGACATCTGCGGCTTGGTCGAAGCTGGGAAGGTCGTCAGAGGGAGGACCGGCGTGGCTGCACCTCCTTCTCGCAGCCTGTGAGGGCTGAAGCCCTTCCTCATCGGATCGACTGGCCGAATCTGACACCGGAGACGTTCTCGGCGATTCCTGTTCTTGCTGCGCGGACCGGATAGCGAGGAATTCGTCAGCAAGCTGAAGGACGCGATACCGCCCGGCAGTAAGCGTCAGAACGGCTCGTCAATTGATACGAGTCGACCTTCGTGAACCGACGCATCATCAGCTCAGTGCGGGATGCAAGATAGCTGGTAGAGCGCTACCTGTTGTGGATAACTTCCGCTCGGAAGATCACACTGGCCAGGCCGGGGACCGAGCGCGGTCCCTCAAAAGCCCGGAGCGGAGGTGCATGACGACATCTAAACGAGGCAGCGAGGGGACGGAGCCGCTGCAGCGTCGAGCAAAGCTCGGCGGAGGGCGGCGGCGAGAGCGGGAACTGAGAATCCGCGTCTGCGACCAGGAGTACGAAGAGTTCCACCAAGCGGCGACGCGAGCCGGACTCGCGTGTAGCGCCTTCGTCGTAAAAACGGTTCGGACTGCGATTCGCGAGGAGCAGCCTGTGGACGGTGCGCTCGTCGAGTTGCATGCCGAGCTGCGGAATGCCAGCCGTCAGGTGAACGCGGTCGGAGTCAACCTCAACCAGCTCGTGCGCCATGCCAACGCCTACAACGAGGTTCCGGAGTCGGTGGCGTGGTTGGCGGCGTACTGCTTCCAGGTGGTGCGGCGGACGGAGGCCGTCATCGTCGAACTCGGCAGGCGTCTGCCGTGATCGCGAAGGTCACGCGCGGCGCCGATGTCGGGAACCTGCTGCGGTACTTGTACGGGCCGGGCAAGCGCAACGAGCACACCGACGCCCACCTCGTTGCCGGGTACCGGCACCCGGCCGCACTGGAGCCGGCGATACGCGCGGACGGCAAGCGCGATCTTCGCCCGCTGGGCGAGGTGCTGGGGTCTCCATTGGAGACGCTGCGGCGAAGCCGGCCGGCGGGGCCGGTCTGGCAATGCTCGCTGCGGACGGCCCCCACCGATCGGGCTCTGACCGATGAGGAGTGGGCCGATGTCGCCGAAGAGTTGATGCACCAGACCGGTATCGCACCACGCGGTGATCCGGAGGCGTGCCGGTGGATCGCCTTGCGGCACGCCGACGATCACATCCACGTCCTGGCCACGCTCGCGCGAGAGGACGGCCGGAGACCCAACATCACTCGCGACTACCTCAAGGCGCGGAAGGCGTGCCAGGTCGTCGAGGAGCGGTACGGGCTGTGTCGTACCGCGCCCGCGGATCGGACGGCGGCGCCCCGTCCTTCGCGCGCTGAGATGGAACGAGCCGAACGCGCCGGGTGGGAGGAGGCGCCTCGTACTGTGCTGCGTCGGCAGCTGGCCACGGTCGCCGCATCGTCCGACAGCGAAGAGGCGTTCTTCGCCGGCCTGCGCGAGCGCGGGCTGGCGGTGCGGCTGCGATTCAGCGTCCGCACGCCCGGTGAGGTGACGGGATATGCCGTTGCGGTGCCCGACTACACCAACTCGGAGGGGGCACCGATCTTCTTCTCCGGGGGCAAGCTCGCTGATGACCTCACCTTGCCCAAGCTGCGCCTTCGGTGGACCGACAGCGCGGGCGGTTTGCCGACGGCCCGCTCGCATAGGTGTAAGGCGGGTTCGTCCGGCGACTACCCGGAGCGGGCAGCGGCCTATCGGGAGGCTGCTCAAGTGGCTGGTACGGCGGCGTGGCAGATGCGCGAGTTCCGCGATCCCCGTGTTCGCGCCGATCTGGCAGTGGCGGCCTCTGACGTCCTACATGTCACCGCGGACATCACCGGTAACCGTGAACTGGCCAAGGCCGCTGACATCTACGACCGCGCCGCCCGAGAACCGTTCGGCCGCTCGCCAGCGCCCACGCCATATGGAAGGGCGCTTCGCGCGGTAGCGCGGACGCTCGCGGTCACCAACGTGGGCTGGGGAGATCGACGCGAACACAAGAGGAACCTCACCGTCGATCTGCTGTTCCTGATCGCCAACCTCGCCGATCTCATCGAGTCGGCGGCCGAACATCGACTTGCCCAGCAACGCCACGCACAAGCCGATGCCGCCCGCCGAGCCGTCGAACGCTTGCACACCGTCCGACAGACCGCGTCCAAACCGACCGGACCGGTACCGCCGCGCGTCATTGAAACCCTCGACGAGGGCCGGGCGATGGCGAGGCTCGCGGCCGAAGCCTTCCCCGTGCCGCTGGCTGAGGGACTGCATTCGACGGCCGCACCCTCCGCTCGTCCAGCCCGAAGGACACAACCTCGTAGGGACGCGCCGACGCGCTGACCTGCGAGGGTGGGACTCGCCGATGCCATTGGTGTGCTTGCGCCATGATCAGGTCACGGACACAATCACGGAGCGCAAACAACGTCATGAAGCGGCAGAGACTTCTATCTGCCGCTCCTCAACAGGAAGGACGGGCCATGACGACGATCACCTCTGGCCCTCCCATGGAGGGCCTCCACCTCGAGGAGTGCATTCATGACCTTCAGCCCCAGCGGGACCAGCCGTAGTACACAGATCGACTACGAGACCGAATAGCTCGCCGAGGATCTGGAACGAGCCGTCCGCTCGCTGAAGCAGTCCGTGGAAGAACCCAGCGGCCTTGCCGGACCCGCGACCGTCTACGCGGTGCTAGACGCCGTCCACACAGCCGCCACCGAGCTCGACCACCTTCTCCTTCAACTCGAACGCTTCCTCGCGCGCCAGCACGCGGACGGACACCTCGTCCGTGACCACGGCGGGAGCCTCGACAAGGCACTCGACGACTTCGGTCGCGCCATCCTCCACGCCCGCCACCTGGGCGCTGGATGCGGCGAAGCCATCAACCAGGCCCGGAGCGCGATCAACCACGTTCACGGCACAGGATCGCCGCCCGCAGCCAGCGCACCACCACTCAGCGGCACTGTCACCGAAGCGGCTCCCGCAGCCGCGATCCGACGAGACGCGCCACGGGCAAGACCTCCAGCAAGCCGAGGGCTACGGGCGAGATGGCTCGGCAGCTCCCGGAAGGGGGCCTGAGCCGTGAAGCAGATGAGCCAGGACGAGCTTCTCGCCCTCCCGACCACGATCAGCGTCGAGACCGCAGCCCGCGCCATCGGACTCGGACGCACGCGCGCCTACCAGCTCGCCCGCCGAGGCGAGTTCCCTTGCAAGGTCATCCGCATCGGCGCCAGCTACCGCGTCGTCACGGTCGACCTCCGCCGGCTTCTCGGGATCGAGCCGAGCTAGCGGGACGTCCAGCGAAGGTCCGGTTCTCCGTTGGAGGGCCGGGCCTTCGGTGTTGAGGGTGCCAGGTCCGTGCCCGTGGTGATCTTTGCCGGGTGTCGCCAGGTCATGATCGCTAAGGTTCGCAGATGAACCAGGATGCCGCTCAGACGTGCCAGATCCCAGTGACAAATGGGTGACAAATGATCTTGGAAGAGGCTCTCAAGATCGCCCTACAGGGCTCTGACCTGGGAAAATAGGAGAGCGGGCGACGGGAATCGAACCCGCGTAGCCAGTTTGGAAGGCCTAATTAGCGTTCAATTTCTGCGTTGGCGTCTCTGTTCATTCCTGGCTAAACTGCAGGTCAGAGGCTTGCGCTTCTGTCGGAGAGTCCGTCGAGCTATCACTGGATCACACAAGATCCAGTGATAGAAAAATGATAGATGATCAAGGTTCCCCGGGGGTGATCGTCGTGGGCTTCGTTCGGAGGTACGACAACAAGAAGGGGACGCGCTACCAGGCGCTCTACCTTGACGCCGAGGGGCGTCAGCAATCGGCCGGAATGTACGACACCAAGAAAGATGCCCGAAAAGCGTGGATGAGGGCCGAGGGGCGCGTGCTCGAAGGGAAGGTCGGAGACGCTCGCCGCGGTAGACAGACCTTCCAGCAGTACGTCGAGGGGACGTGGCTGCCCAACCATCGCATGGAGGCCAGCACCCGCCAAGACTATGTGTACGCGCTGAACGCGCACATCATGCCGTACTTCGGCAAACTGAAGATGGGGGCGATCACCTCCGAACACGTCCGTGACTGGATCACTCGCCTGAAGAAGAAGGGTGTCTCGGCTCACAGGATCAAGTACTGCAAGACATCGATCCTCAACGCCATCTTCACCACAGCCCTCAACGATGACGTGATCGTCTATCACCCAAGCAGGGCCGTGGAGACGGATCCCGTCCCCGAAAAGGCGAGAGTAATCATCACGTCGGAACAGTTCGACCGGATCTACCAGGCACTTCCCGACGCCAATGCGCAACTACTGATCGAAACGGATATCGAGAGCGGCCTACGCTGGGGAGAGCTAACTGAACTACGCGTCAAAGACCTCGACTTCGACACTCAGATCCTCACGGTGCGTCGTTCAGTGGCCGAACTGGTCCCGGAGCACCACCCCGAAGGAAAAAGGTTTCTGGTCAAAGATTACCCCAAAGGAAAGCGCGCGCGCCGCCTCAAGTTGAGCGCACAGATCGTCGCCAAACTCAAAGCCCACGTCGCTGCAGAAGGACTCGATTCCGAGGACCTTCTCTTTTCCCGGCATCACGAAACGCTAGAGTCGGCGCCCCAACTCCTCGATGCGGAGGAGTTGTCATTCATCGCACCGAACGGCCGGACGTACACACACGGCACCATCACGGCATACAACCTCGGCAAGTGTAAGTGCGCGCACTGTCGACGCGCATACGCCGACTATCGCGCCAAGCGTCGTGCCGAAGGCAAGGACAAGCCGCGTAAGCCCAGAGTCATCGACACCGACCCACACATCTCCGCCAACTGGTTCCGCAAACACTGCTGGTATCCGGCCCGCGATGCCGCCGGGCTTGATTGCAAGCCGCGGATCCACGACCTGCGCCATGCCCACGCCTCCTGGCTTCTCGCCGGCGGAGCTGACCTCCAGGTCGTCAAAGAGCGCTTGGGGCATCGCCGGATCTCCACGACGGAGCGCTACCTACATAGCCTCCCCAACGCGGATGAGACGGCCTTGCAGGCACTGGACAAGATGCGGACGGGGCAAGGAGAACAGGGCAACGTCAAGGAACTCAAGCACCAGCTTGAGGAAGCCCAAACCAAGATCAACGAGCTCCAGTCCGTCATCGCCGACCAGCTCATAGCTCAGAGTCAGAGCAGTCCCTGAAGCCTCCGCCCCGCGTAGCTTTATGCGTGCCCGACGTACGCAGTCTGTCTCCGGTAGAGGCCTCTCCCGGTCCTCAACAGACCCCGACAGGGCCAGCGCCGCCTCCGGGCGCTGGCCCTGCTCGAGTTCTTCGTCAGCGGTGCGGTGCACCGCCTGGTTGGTCAGGTTGCCAACCCGTCTCGGCGCCCCGGTCGAGTAGAGCAGCCGCGGTCTCGCGCGGCTGCCTGGCCGGCCAATGTGCATCGGGACGCTTCCGACCCTACGACGCCTCCTTCAGGCCCTCCACGATCTGTGGGGTGGAAGGAGCTAATCGTCGAGGGGCCCGCCGAACAGACAGGGGCTGTCGGGCTTGGCCGCGCGGATCCAGGACACACCGACCTTGCCGGTGAGTGCCTCGCTGAAGGCAGAACGGTCAAGGCCGTGCGCGCCTCGACCGACGAAGCGGGCGCCCTGCGGGTCCCGAAGGGCGTGTGCCGGGAGTTCGGATCCGCGGTCATTGGGCGGGCTCGTGGCCGGTCGGTTCATTGCGCGGGGCTGGAGCCGACTGCCGGGAGGACGGTGGACATCCGTTGAGGCGCCGCCGAGGTCGCCGGCCGAGCGGTCGTGGGGTCTGTGACTCGTTGTTGACTTGATGCGGTGGTAGGTGCGGGCCATGCCCATCATGGGCTCCTCCAAGCGGGTCTCTCTGCTGACGGGCCACAATGAAACCTGAACGGTGCAGGCCAACGACATGAGCGAAACGTGCGATGGTGATAAGTGTTCAGCCGCATGACGTGACCGCTGAGGGCTGAGGACGCGGCACCGACGACACATCAGGGCGAGGCGGTTTCGGCCGACGCCGTTGGTGACTTTTGCTCACTGAGCAAGAACACTCACCGACAGGTGGCGCAGGCGGTCTCGACGAGCGTCAGCGGTGGTCGATCTCACTGCGGCCTGTGTCGGCGCGCGTTTGGATCTGGAAGGCGAACACCGGGCTCTGGGCACCAGGCGTCCTCCGCTCCGGCACTGTGCCAGAACCGCCTGGTTGCTACCTTTTCGCCGTTTTCGAGAAGTCATTCAAAGTGGCCGTAGAAGCCGGTGCGCATCCGGCGAGTGAGACATGACGCGGAGCCTCGGTGTCTCGGTAGGGTGACATTCCTTGCTGTGTGACATTCTAGCGGTTGGGACGTGTGGAGGGCGGCTGGATGATCAGTCCGTATGTGCGGCGGTTGCGGCTTGCTGCGGAGTTGCGGGAGCTGCGGGAGCACGCAGGCGTCTCGGCGCAGGACCTGGCCAAGCGGTCCGGGGTGTACCGACAGATGATCAGCAAGCTGGAGAACGCGCACGTCCCGCCGAGCCAGGAGGACGTCCAGAGACTGCTGGAGACCTTGAGTGTGGAGGGTGACCGGTGGACGCAGCTGGTGCAGATCACCTCGGAGGCGGCGTCCCATGGATGGTGGGAGTCGTCGGGCATCGGGGAGCGGCAGGCGCGGTTCGCCAACCTAGAGGCCGGCGCAGCGGTGATCCGGGAGTACCAGCAGAACTTGATCCCGGGGCTGCTGCAGACCGAGGAATTCATCTCGACGCGGTTGGCCAACAGCGAGCTGCCGTTGCCCTCGGACGCCGAGGTGGGTGGTGTGCTGAAGGGCAGGGTGGGGCGCCAGCGAATGCTGCATCGCTCGAACGGCCCGGCGTACGAGGTCATCCTGGACGAGATGGTGCTGCGGCGACGGTCGGTTCCGCCAGAGGTGTTCCGGAGGCAGATCGAGCGCATCATCGAGCTGGCGGACGAGAAGGAACAGTTGACGGTGCGAGTGTTGCCGGTGGATGCCGAGATCCCCGGCTACAACATCCCTGAGTGCTCGTTCTCCATCTACAGATACCCGGACAGCGGTGACCCGGTCGTGGTCGGCCTGGAGGCGGTGGCCACTGACCTCGTACTCACGGACCAGGAGCAGACTGGGCAGTTCGAGATGGTGTACACCGGTTTGGTGAGCGCGGCGCTTTCGGTCGAAAGGTCGCGCGAGATGCTGGCGCAGGTAGCAAAGTCCCTGCCATCTCGTTAGGAAGACGATCATGAGCGGTTCCGAGCGCTACACCGGGTGGCGCAAGTCCTCATACAGCGGAACGGGCAACAACTGTGTCGAGGCTGGACGGGTCTGCGGCCGTTCGGACGTCGGTGTGCGGGACTCGGCGCTCGGCGCGGACGGTCACGTGCTGGAGTTCAAGGCGGGGGAGTGGGGTGCCCTCATAGCCGCGATCAAGGAAGGGCTACACCGCCTGCCGTAGCCGACGAGTGCTTGTCACCGCGTAATGTCACCGGCTTGTGGACGGGACTGGGCACCGCACCAAGAAGATCGTCGTGCCGTCCTGGTGGACCCCACCGAGGACGCCCGCGCTACCGCGCGGGCGCTGCGCGACGAGTACGACCAAGGTGCGGCACGGCTCTTCGAAGGCTTGCATCTCGACGACCTCGCAGCCTCACCAGCACGGTCGCCCCCTGATCGCCCGGCATGTGGGCGCTGCTATACCGACAAAAGCCTGCCGCCAGAACTGACATCTCCTCGTCGCTTCAGAGTGGGAAGAGCTTGTTGCGGAACACCCGTTTTGTGCGCATTTGCGTAACGGCCTCTTTGCGTACTGTCACGGAAACCCTTGCCCGACTGAGTGAGACAGTCGCATACTCGTGACTGTCACGAGGACGAGACTGTAAGTAGCCAGATGCTCCCCAACGCGCTTCTGGCTGCGTCTCTTCTCCCCAGCGATGATCAGGCAGGAGTTCCGAGAGATGTCCATATCCACTGCCGCCGTCCGGCGTCGCCGGGCGGTTCCGGCTGGTAGCCGGCCGCCTGACCATGACGGAGGTGAGGACCACCGCGACAGCATCGGCATGGCTGCGTTCTCCACTTCGATCCCCCTCGTGCGCTCCTTTGCGCGGGCGAAGCTGGCTGCGTGGGGGTTGGAGACCGCCCACGGCTGGGAGTGCCAGCAGGTCCTTTCGGAGATGGCCACGAACGCCTTCGACGCCAGCGGCCAGCCGGCTCCCGTGGACCTGTACGCCTTGGACGACCGCACTTTGGCGATGATCCTCGTTCAACTCCGCATCTCGGCGGGCCACCTCATCGCCGAGGTGCGCGACCCCAGCGACGCACGTCCCGAGTTGGCCGCCGGTGGCATCGACGATGAAGGCGGGCGAGGGCTGCAACTGGTCGAAGCCCTGGCCACTGAGTGGGGCTGGTACCCCATCGGTACCGGTGCCACGGTAACCGGCAAGGTCGTCTGGGCGTCGTGGCTGCTTCGTCCAGACACGGACGCATCGTGAGTCGGTTCCGGCTCTCCCTGCGGCGACGCGGCGGCAAACGGCGATCATGTGATCCACCCGCGGTGTTGGCGCTGCTGCTCCCCGACGACCTGACCGAAGGCGAGTTCGCCGACGGGATTCAGCGGGCACTTACCAAGTCCCGGGATGCTCTGGCCGACCAGGCACGGCGCAATGCCGACCTGGCCGACCGGGAGGAACAGGACGAGCTACACCGCGCTTACCTGATCGGCGGATCGCACGCGTTCAGCGACGCCGCTGCCCGTATCGACGCTTCCGTCGCCGACGTCTTCCAAGTTAGGGACCAGCGTCCGGACCTTCGCTGAATAGTGTGGGTCGGGGACGAGCGTTCCCTGGCCCACACCGAACTTGCCGCTTTCAGCTTGGCGAGCCGAATGCTCGGAGCCTGGCGATCGCCTGGGCGCGGGTGAGCAGTTGTAGATCGCGGTCGGGCGGGCGCCAGGGGCCGTCGGTGTCGATGAAGTGGGCGGGGCCGTACGGCCACGGCCCGTTGAACAGGGTGATGAGGTCGGTCGCGCGCTGGCTCTCCAGCGACTGGTGGACGACGTCGGCGTCCGCTCCCGGCGTTGCCAGCCACAGGACTGGAACCTGTTCCTCCGGTCCGGCAGTAGTGGTGCGCGGAGGCATGCTCTCAAGATGCTCGATCGCCTCCTCCAAGGTGTCGGTGACGCGCAGGACGGAGGCGAAGCGCGACGAGAGGCCGACGGATGCGGCGCCCAGCAGGCGCTCCAGGTCGGTGCGCGCGATGACGACATCGCATCCGCTCGTGCTGCCGGTCAGGGCGTCGACCAGTACGGAACGCAGCAGGCGCTGGGCGCCGGGACCGATGACGCCGGCCCCCTGCGGGTGGCTGAAGGCACGTGCCAGGAAGGGCTCAGGGACAGGCCTGCGGCATTCACGCGCGTTGCGTCTCTTGATGGTGATGCTGGTAAGCCGACGAGCCAGGGGCGCGTGGGTGGCGTTGCGCAGTCGATTCATTCTCACTCCGGGTCGATCGGTGGCGGGGGCACCTTGATCAAACCGGGTTCTGCGAGGTCACGGACCTGACCGAAACGCCTCATGGTGGTAAGTGACCAAGGCTCAGCAGTCCGATCCATCGGAGCTGGTTCCACGGAAACCGCTACGCCAGTGGGCCCGGAGCCGCAGCGTCGGTAGCCGGGCGGTTGATGGCGACTCTGCTCATTGACACCAAACGCTCATGCGCCATTCTGGCGACGCTGCTCACTTGCATCGATACTCTCTGTCACGGGAGGTGTGAGTGAGCACGGAAGTTGAACAGACAGCCACCGGCCTGCTGAGGGGGATCGTCGCCGATGAGTTGCTCGGTCCCTACACCCGGCTGCTTGCGTCGGACGGCTGCCTGCCATCCGAGGCCGCGGACGTCCTCGGCGGGCCACAGATCGTCGAGGCGTTGAAAGAGACCGGGCTGGCCTATGTCATGCCGCTGGGGCTGGCGGTCTCCCCGCGTCTGGTCGCGACCGCTCCGGATCTGGCTTTGCAGGGAGCACTCGCGGCCCTGTCCCGCAAGCTGGTCGCCGACCAGCAACGGCTGCTGGACGGTCAGCGCCGCATGGTCGAAATGCATCCCTTCCCGGGAGTCATGGAAGGCCAAGCCGACCAACTGGTGCGCATACTCACAGACCGCACCGAGATCACCGACACCTCCCGCTCACTCCTCGGAACGGCACGGCGCCACTGGCTGACCCTGGAGAACTTCGCCATGGAACGCCCCTTGGAAGAACTGGCCGGAATGCCGCCTCTTCCCACTTTCGAAGGCAACGTCGCAAGCCGGACCATCTACCAGGCGTCCTGCGCCGAAAATCCCGTTGGCATCAAGATCATCAAAATGCACACCGGAGCCGGCGAAGAGGCCAGGATCCTGCCCAAGATCGGCATGAAGATGAAGCTGGCCGATGAGGCGGTCGCCTTGCTGCCGCTGACCCCGACCGGACTGCCCGGCGCGCTGCTGATCAAGTCCCCGGTGATCGTCGCTGCGTTGCGCGAGTACTTCGAACTGCTGTGGGAGCGTGCGGTCCCGCTCGGCGACACCGAGCCGGAGATGCCGCTCAAGCCGGTTCAGATGTCGATCCTTCGGATGCTGGCGCAGGGAATGACCGATGACGGGATCTCTCGGCGGATCGGTATGAAGACCAGCAGCGTGCGACGCCACATCAGCACCGTCGGAAAATACCTCGGCACCACCAGCCGCATCGCAATGGGCGCCGCGGTAGCCCGACGCGGCTGGATCGACTGACACCTACCCCATCTGGAGAGCAGCAGCGATGCCTGACTACGTGGACTTCGTCCCCACCGAACGCTTCCGAGGGCAGGTAGCCCTGTCACTGGACGCCGAGACCGTCGCTTACTGCAGCAACGCCGCCGGGTCCTTCGACCTGTGGACGATCCCGGCCGCTGGCGGGACGCCGCACCGTGTGACCCAACTCGAAGGCCAAGCCGTACGGCAGATCACGTGGTTGCCGGACGGTAAGGGCCTGGTCTTCGCCGCCGACCGTAACGGCGACGAGCAGTACCGCATCTACCGCATCGGCGCAGACGGGCAAGACCTCACTGAAATCAGCACGGGCCCCGACTGCCAGCGGGTCCTGGCAAAGGCCCCGTTCGATGCCCAAGGCCGGTACCTGTTCTACGCGGCCAACGACCGCGAATGCACCGTCCAGGACATCCTCATTCGAGATCTGGCCGACGGCACCGAGCGTCGCATCATCCCTCCGGACGGAGTCAACTTCACCCCGGTCCGCGCTTCACCGGATGGGCGGTGGCTGACGGCCGCCGGCGCCCGGTCCAACACCGACATCGCTACATACCTCATCGACCTCACCAAGCCCGATATCGAGGCCGCCTGCGTGACCGCCGAGTACGGAAACGGCTACTTCGTCCCGGGGCCGTGGACACCGGACTCGACCGCCTTCTACCTGTGCACCGACATGTGGGGCGAGTTCATCTCCATCGGCCGATACACGCTGAACAACGCCTCCCTGACACGCATCACCAGCGACAACTGGGATGTCGAGCACATCGAAGCCGCCGGCGGCATCCTCGTCTGGTCCATCAACCAAGGCGGACGCTCTGTGCTCCGTGCCAGCCGAAGCGGCCCGGCGTTCACGCTCGCGGACATTCCGCAGGGAGTCATCGATGCGATCTCGATCAGCCCGAACGGGGAAAGGATCGTCCTGGAGATCGACTCGGCGACCCGGCCCAGCGAGATCGGAGTACTCGACCTGGCAGCCGGTTTCCGATACCTCACCGACGCCCGCCCACCCGCCGTTCAGGTCGTCGAGCCCGTCCAGCCTGACCTGATCACCTACCCGGCCTCCGGCGGACGCCACGTCCACGCCCTGCTCTACCAGCCGCACACGCCCGGCACCCATCCGGTCCTGCTCTCCGTGCACGGTGGCCCCGAGGCCCAAGAACGTCCTGATTACGCCTACTCCGGCCTCTACCAGTACCTCCTCCACCACGGCATCGCAGTGCTGGCACCCAATATCGCCGGCTCCACCGGATACGGACTCACCCACCAAAAGCTCATCTACCGAAACTGGGGCGGAATCGACCTGGACGACCTCGACCACGCCGTCCGCTTTCTGCAGACTCTCCCCGGCATCGACGCCGACCGCATCGCTGTCATGGGCGGCTCCTACGGAGGCTTCGCCGCGCTGTCCTGCCTGTCGCGGCTGCCGTACCAGTGGGCGGCCGGGGTGTCCTTCTGCGGCCCGTCCAACCTGGTCACGCTCGCTCGGGCCTGCCCACCCACCTGGAGACCCACCGTGGACGCCGTCCTGGGCAACCCGGACACCGACGCCGAACACCTCACCCGCCGGTCCCCGATCACCTACGCCGACGCGATCACCGCACCACTGCTGGTCATCCAGGGCACCCATGACCCGCGCGTTCCCAAGGACGAGTCCGACCAGATCGTCGCCAGACTCCGCGCCCGGGGCATTGACGTGCGCTATGACGTCTATCCTGACGAAGGCCACGGATTCACCAACCGCAGCAACGAGATCAAGGCGTTCGGGGACATCGCGCAGTTCCTCCTCACACACCTGACAGGGAAGTAGACGACTTCGTGGCTGCTCTCCTGTCGCCGCTCGCCCTGTTCCGCGACCCGACCGTGGCGCCCCTGTTCATCTCCCGCGTCCTCTCCAGCGCGAGCGTGGGATTCGGGCAACTCGCCCTCGCCTGGGGTGTGATGAATCTGGGCTACGGGGCCCGAGGGCTGTCGTTGGTCATGGCCTGCAACGCGTTCCCGGCCCTGCTCATAATCTGCGGGGGAGTCGCCGGAGATCGCTTCCGCCGGCACCACGTGCTTATGGGCGCCGAGACCTTGGCCTGCCTGTCCTGGCTGGCCATCGGGGCGGCACTCTTCACCGGACGAGCGCCCCTGGCGCTGCTGTGCGTGCTGGGCGCCATCGGCGGCATCGCCACCGCCATGTTCCTCCCCACGCTCCGTGGCATCATCGCCGATCTCCTCGACTCGCCGAACCGGCCGGCAGGGAACGCGCTGGTCAACCAAGCGCAATCCGTCGGCCTGCTCATTGGCCTCATTTCGTCCGGAGCCATGGTCACCGCAGCCGGGCCAGCATGGGCGGCCTCCATACGAGGCATCCTGTGCGGACTGAGCGCCGTGCTCCTCAGCCGACTGACTACTGCCCGTCCCGGCAAACCTGCCGCCGGGCCGCTGCAGGACCTGCGGGACGGATGGCGCGAATTCGAGTCACGCCCATGGTTGTGGATCATGACCCTGCAATACACGGCGATCACCACCGCGGTTGTCTGCTACACCAAGATCGCGGGCCCCCTCTACACCAGCGACGGGAACGGTGACGCCTGGGCCTGGGGAGTCATCCGCGCTTGCGAACCCCTCGGCGCAGTACTGGGTGCATTGCTCGGCGTGCGGTGGAAACCCGGCCGAACTATTCCGGTGGCTGCGCTACTGCCCATCTCGGTGGCGTTGCCCATGCTCCTAATGGGAAGCGCAGCACCTTGGCAGTGGATCGCCGTCGCCGCAATGGTTCCCGGAGTACTCCAAGCCGTCTACTACGTCCTGTGGACAACCACCCTGCAAGAAAGGTTCGCCCTGGAAGTGCTCGTCCGCGTCAACAGTTGGAACATGGTCACCAGTTACGCCCTCATGCCGCTGATCATGCTGGCGTCCGGACCACTGGCGGGCATCTTCGGGCACGAGGCGCTTGCGCTGTGGTCAGGAATCACCGCGGTCATCGCAACACTTTCCGCCCTGGTCGCCCTCCGTCTGATCTCGCAGAAAGAATCCAAAGTGGAAGTTGAAGTGCAAGAGGCTATGGTGTGAATCTCTTATTGCCCTCAAGGTATCGGAGATGAGCGTCCGTTCAAAGCACTTGATTTGGGGTTGCTGCATGCGTTCTCTCGAAGAGAAGGCAATTCGATTGCTCGGCGGAGTCATAGAAGGAGAAATGCTTCATCTCTATCTACGACTTCTCGCCATGGGCGGATGTCCGGCCGAAAAGGCCGGAGATCTCCTCGGAGGAACAGGCGGGGTGAGCAGCTTGGTTCGTGCCGGGGTGGCCCACCTCCGCGAACCGGAAGCAGATGAGTCATCCCGTCTGATGCCCGTTCCAATGGATGTGGCGCTCCAGCACACCCTTGTTGGCCTGGCCAAAGAGGCGCTGATCGACTACGAGAGGCTGCTGGGTGGATATCAGCGCATGTGCAACTTCTCGGCATCTACGAGCGTTGCGGCGGACAGTGCGGTGGGCCAACTTGCGCAGCTCGTCGTCGATAACGACGAAGTTAGCAGGCTGACCAGCACGGTCCTTGGCTCAGTTCAGCGCGAATGGCTGACTTTGAGCAGCCACGCGCCGACAGTGGACGGGATCGGCACCGTCGAGCCTCCGTCCCCCGTGCAGCGCGGCGTCCGGTGCAGAGCGATCTACGATGCCGATTCCTTGGAGGAGGAAGCCGCGCGCCACAAGTTGGAGGTGATAGCTGAGACGGGAATGCAGGTTCGAATCCTGCCCCGAATTCGAATGAGCCTCAGACTCGCTGACGAAGCGTTCGCGCTCTTGCCCCTCACTTCGGCTGAGACGGCCGGTGCGCTTCTGGTCCAGTCGCCGGTGACCGTCGGCGCACTCCGAGAATACTTCGAACTACTCTGGGAGAGGGCAATCCCTTTTGGTGGAACTGGACGCAACAGCGAAGGATTCCCAGAGATCCATATACAAATTCTGCGCCTCCTTGTGCAGGGTTGGCCAGACGATTCCATCGCGGAACGGGTGGAGGTGAGCCTCACCACCGTACGGCGGCATATAAAAACCCTTCGAGAGAGCCTTGATGCCCAAACTCGCTTCCAACTTGGAGTAGTCGCGGTGCAACAGGGCCTGGTGGATTGACCCAATCGAGTGGATTGACCCAATCGATCAGGCTGTTTGCTGGCGGCCATCGAGATCCGGCCAACGTGGAGGAATGGGCTGGCGAGCTACAGTGCATGCTCCTGGCGGAGGGTTCTCCGAAGTCATTTAAACCGCTATCTGCGTTCGCGCGACGCGGCTGCACGTGCTGAGGACCGGCGGCACCCAAGTCCTGGCGTGGGCCTGGGGGCAGTACAGGCGGCTACTGGGCCGGCTCCCTACCGGGACGGGTCTACGGCCTGTGAGTCGCCGGACGTCTGGGACGGATGTCCGGCCGGACGCCCGTGGCCGCGAGAGCCTGACCGGTCACCGGCTCCCCGGGCTACCTGCCGTATCCACGTGCCGGGGTACTCGCAGCAGACGCTGTGCCCCGGCACGGGAACGGAGGGCGACACGCCGCCGAGGACACTGGCGTCGATTACTTATAGTTGACAGAGTGGGTGAGAGCAAGTCTTGAAGCATCTGCTTCATGATGACTGCCGTTGCAAGAGGGGAGTGCTGCATGGTCGGATCCGTTTCGATGATGGAGATCAACTCACGTGAACGATCACGAGTCCGGTACCGACGAGGACATCGAGCGGCTCGCCGGTGAGCTGCATGAGCGCGTTCGAGCCCTCAACCACCTGACGCAAGGCTCGCCGGGACTTAGCGAGCCGACCGCCGCCTACACGGTTCTGGGGAATCTGGCCCAGACCTCTTTCCGACTGGCGCAGACCGCCGACCAGATCGACGCCTTCCTGACGCGGGAACTCGACGCCGGCCGTCTCAGGCATGATCGCGGTGACGATCCGGTGCCCACGGTCACGACGGCGCATGACGCGCTCGGGCAGGCGACGGGACAGGCCGCTGACCTCGGCGACAGCTTCCGTAGAGCAGCAAGTGCTCTTGCTCCCATCCAAGCCGTGGACGCCTCTGAAGAGCCGTCCCTCGGCCACAGAACCACGGCCGATCTGGATGATCGGGAGGCCGCGCAGATACGGCCCGCAGGTGAGGACTTCCCTCGCCCGATCGGCGACGTTCTCCCGGGATCGAACCCCGGCGAGGACATTCCACCGGAACTCCGCTCACCGCCGCAGCCACCGCATCCGCGGCGCGGCCGGTAACCGATTTCGGCGAGCGGCTCAGGTGGCCTAGACCGTGGTGTGAGCACTGGTCTTGGGAGATCGCGTCGTCTCATGGCGCTGGGCCGGTATCGTGCCGAGCCGTGATGCCGTCTCTCTGGCGGGCGAGTTGTTCAAGGACGCCGTAGTCGGCAGTTCTAGGAGCGCTCGCCTGGCCAGAGTGCCGAACTTGGCAGATCCGTTTCGCAATCACTGCCCATCGGCCGGCTCGTCCAGGTCATTGGGAGTCAGGCGAGCCCGGGCGGCGGCGAGCCATTCGGCGTAGTCCGGGTGGAAGGTCCACGGCAGCGTCTTGACCAGCGTTGCCGGCGATCCGGTGCGACGGCCTCGCACGGCCGAGTCGTCAACGATGCGGCTGAAGTCGGCTATCTGCGCCCGCTCCAGCCCGCCCGAGAGCACCAGGGACTCCTCGTTCGAGAGCCTGGGCAACTCGTCGTGCTCCCATGACCACAACCTCGCTTCGCCTGTTGGGGGAGTGCCGGAGCGCACTTGTGCTCGCGTCCGTCCATGGGACGCGAACCGTCCGCCGGGGCTCGCCGACGTGGGGGCAAGTAATGGCGTAAGTGACACTTGCAAGCTTCGGACCGGGCGCGGTCCGAAGCGAAATAGGGGCAGTTCAACCAGCCTGAACGGAGGCGCCAAGTGGCGTTTGGCGGTCATGAAGGTCCCCGGTCTGAGGCGCAGCGAGAGGATGGAGGCGGACAGCGAAGTGGTCAGGGGCATCGTCGGCGGCGGTTGCGCGGGCAGCGGCGAAGCGTGGGGGTGCGAATCCCCCTGAGCGAGGAGGAGTACGCCGCGGTCCGGGCGGCGGCCGAGCGGGTCGGCATGGCGGTCAGCGCTTATGCCGGCGAGGTCACCGTCGCCGTCGCCATGCAGGCCGATCCGCCCCGGTGGTCACCATTGACAGAGCTGCTAGGGGAGGTGATGCACGCTGCCGGGCAGGCCCGACGCATCGGCATCAACCTCAATCAGGCCGTTGCTGCCCTGCACTCGACTGGTCATCCCGCCCAAGCGCTGGAACAGTACGCGCGGATCGCGGCGGCCTCGACGCAGAACATCGATGGAGTGGCCGAGGAGATCAGGAGAGCTCTCCGTCGCTCCACCATGCCTAGGTCTCGCCAGTGAGGCCGAGGTCGATTTCCCACGCTCGGTTGATTCGATACTTGCAGCCGTCATGGGGCTGATTCACCGGATGTGGCGCGGCGGGGCTGCGTGATCGCCAAGGTCATGCGCGGTAAGCGCGTACCGGGCCTGATCCGCTACCTGTACGGGCCAGGACGCCGCAACGAACATCGTGATCCACATATCGTCGCGGGCTTCGATGCTCCGGCAGCGCTTGAACCAACCATAGGAAGGGACGGGCAGAGGGACTTCCGCCGCTTGGACGCTCTGATGCGGCAGCCGCTGGACTTGCTGGGTGAGCGCAACCACCCCAAGCCGGTGTGGCATGTGGCTGTCCGGGCGCATCCAGACGACCCGGTGCTCAGTGATCGTCAATGGGGGGACATCGCCGCCGAGATCATGGAGCGGACCGGGCTGGCTCCATCCGGCGACGATGAAGCCGTCCGCTGGTTCGCGGTCCGGCACGCCGACGACCACGTCCACATAGTCGCCACGCTGGCCCGTCAGGACGGGACACGGCCCAGCGTGTGGAACGACGGCTACCGGCTCCGTGCCGCCTGCCGCGCGGTCGAGGACCGTTACCGGTTGCGGCGGACGGCCCCGGCGGACCGGACGGCGGCGCGGCGGCCCAAGCGTGCCGAGACCGAAAAGTCCCAACGCGTCGGTCGGACGGAACCGGCGCGCAGCGCGCTGCGGCGGCATGTGGTCACCGCGGCGGCCGGGGCCCGAAGCGAAGTCGATTTCTTCGCCGCTCTGGCGGGTGAAGGGGTTCTGGTTCATAAGCGGCACAGCGAACGGATCGTCGGCGCAGTCACCGGCTACGCCGTCGCACTGCCTGATGACGTGGGGCCGTCCGGACGGCCCGTCTGGTTCGGCGGCGGGAAGCTGGCCGGCGACCTCACACTGCCCAAGCTCCGACGCCGATGGACTCCGGAGGATGTTGATCGTCCGGGGTCTCGTCCGCTGTCTGGACGGCACCTGTCGGCGCGGACGGCGCGCGCCCTGGTGCGGACGACCGTCCGCCGCGCGGCGGACGAAGCCCGGACGACCGGCGAGTTCCTCGATCTGCTCGAACGGCAAGGGCTGCTGGTGCGGCGCCGCTACAGCCGACTCGATCCCG
The DNA here is from genome assembly GCF_040643275.1 of Spirillospora sp. NPDC047418. NCBI lineage: Bacteria > Bacillati > Actinomycetota > Actinomycetes > Streptosporangiales > Thermomonosporaceae > Spirillospora > Spirillospora sp. NPDC047418. Next base: position 8,594 of record NZ_JBEYTW010000084.1, on the reverse strand, counting down.
ATCAGATCACCGGCTACGCCGTCGCGCTGCCCGGCACCGAAGAGCCCACCTGGTATAGCGGTGGGCGGCTCGCCGACGACCTCACGCTGCAACGCATCCAGCGACGCTGGGAAACCCCGACATCGGACACCGGCCGTGGTCCCGTCGCCCAGGCATACGATCTCACGCTTGAAGAGCGGCAGGCCTTCTATGACGATGCGGCACGGGCGGCTGCCTATGCCACGTCTCAGATCCGCCGGCACCTGGCCACCGATCCCTATGCCGCCGAGGACGCGTGCTGGGCGGCGTCGGATGCTCTGCATTCGGCCGCCAAGGCGACCGGCAATCGGCACCTGCGCCGGGCGGCCGACGTCTATGATCGCGCGGCCCGCGCCCCGTACGGCCGCATCCCGCGTTCCACCTCAGCGGGGAACGCGTTGCGTACGACGGCGCGGCTGCTGACCCTGGCCGGTGTCCAAGACCGCACCACGGTCTCCGTCCTCCTACTCGTCAGCCGCCTGCTGACCTTGCTGGAGACGATCGCGCAGATCCGCCTGCTCCAGCAGCGCCAGGCGCAGGCCGATGCCGCCCGCCGCGCGCGTCACCACCTTGAGCAGGCGCAGGCCGCCCCGGGCCCGCAGCCCGGATCCCACCCGGACGCGTATCGGATTCCGTCGCAGGTCCGCTTGGCCATGGCCGGGTTCCCCAGCCCGTGGGCTCCCGGCCCCGGCGTTGGCCCGACGACTCCGCCGCGCAGCGTGGGACGTCCGCAGGGCCCTCGCCGCCGCACCCCGTGAGAGCGCTCCTAAGCAACAACACGCCGAGTCGCACTCTGTAGTTGACCAATCTCTCGGTGTGATGCATCTTCCTGATCAAGGATTTTAGTTGATGGACGTGCCGCTCCATCGGCTGACGACACCGGGGGAACGATGACGACGCAGGGGATCACCACGCAGGCTGAGCTGGCGGAACGACGTGCCCGCCTCCTCCGGCTCCACTACGAGTTGCGGCGCATCGGTGTCCGCGTCCGAGCGCGCAAACCGCGCAACGGACGGTGGCGCCTGCGCATCCGCCACAACGGATGGTCCGAAACCGTCCTGTGCGCCGGCGCCGAGGGCACCTACGCCTACGTCACCGCCCACGGCCGCCTGCTCGGCACCGCCGACGAGGCCCGGTACGTCGCACGCCTGCTGCTCTGGATGGTGGAAAGGCGCACCCGGTGACCACCCCGCACCCGCTCCAGGCACCTCCAGTGCCCAAGGACGCAAAGCGGTGGATGCCGCAGCCCGCGGCCGTCAAGTGGGTCACCACCGCAGTCACTCCCCTGATCGCGGCACTGGCCGTCCTCGGCGGCCTCGGATCCTTCACCACCATCCGGCAGGTGGCCGAGCCGCACTTCGGCAGCCTCGCGTGGATCGTCCCGATCGGCATGGACGTCGGCATCTTGATCCTGCTGGCCTGGGACCTGCTGATGGAGTACCTGGACCTGCCCTGGCCGGTGCTGCGCTGGGTCGCCTGGGTCTACATCGCCGGCACCGTCCTGGTGAACGTGTCCGCCGCGCACGGGAGCCTGGCCGGCAGTGTGATGCATGCGGCGATGCCCGTCCTGTTCATCACGGTGGTCGAAGGCGTCCGGCACCTGATCCGCCGATGGGTCGGGCTCACCTCCACCAGCCGCATCGAACGGATCCCGGCCACCCGATGGCTCCTCGCGCCGGTCTCCAGCCTGCTGCTGTGGCGACGCATGATCCTCTGGCACATCACCGAATACCGGCAGGGCCTGGACCTGGAGCACCGCCACCTGCTGGCCGTCTCCCAACTCCAGCAGGACTACGGCCGATGGTCATGGCGATGGCGCGCCCCGCTGGCCGACCGGCTCGCCCTCAACCGGATGCCCGCCCAGCCCTCCCCGAGTCCATCCGCTGATTCCGACACCGCCGAGGAGGCCCGGCAGGACGAGCAGATGATGGCCATCGCCCGGCAACTCCAACACGAGGTCGAACGCCAAGGAGGCCGGCTCAGACGGGACCGGCTCGGCCGCCGCCTGCGCGAGTCGGGCTTCACGATCGCCAACTACCGGCTCACCCAGATGATCGCCGCAGTCCGCGAAGAGACGGCCGGACGGGAGGCACCATGACCGCTCCCAAAGACGAGCAGATCGCCCAGGCGCAGGAACAGCAGCGCCGGCTCGACGTCCTGCAGGGGATAGCCGACCACGCTGTCGCCGCCCTCGCCGACGGACGTCTCCCCTGGGACACCTGGCTGACACACGCCGGCCGGCACGGACGGTACGGCTTCACCAACACCCTGCTCATCCCGGCCCAACGCCCCACCGCGACCGACGCCCGCTCCTACGACACGTGGCAGAAGCAGGGACGGCAGGTCCGCCGCGGCGAGACCGGCATCCGCATCATCTCCACGCGCGGAAAGCCGCGCACCGTCTTCGACATCGAGCAGACCGACGGCCAAACGATCGAGAAGAACGAGTGCACCCCGGCCGAAGGCCTGCAGCGGCTGTCCCGACTGGCCGCCGACCTCGACTTCTACATCGACCGCGGACAAGGCTGGACCTACCTCGGACGCCCAGACCGCCGCATCCAGGTCCCACCAGAACTGGACGAGACCGCAGCGGCATCGTTGCTCGCTCACCAACTCGCCCACGCACTGCGCCCCGGCGATTATCTCGACACCGCCGGTGCGAATTCCATCTCCTGCCACGGCGTGCGCCGGGTCCTTGCTGACTCGGTCGCCTACATCGTTCTGGCCGACCAGGGATTGCCGATCGCGCACCTGTCCTTCCCGTCGGTCCAGCACTGGGCCGGGACCGACGTTCGCACCGACTCACTCGCCGCCATCCGCGCGGTGGGAGACCAGATCGTACGCACCAGCACACGGCTCCTGCGTCAGATACCCACCGTCACCCTGGTACCCGACCCGGCCCCGTGTCCGGTTACCGCACCAACCGAAGAGGCTGCTAGTCCGCAGATGGCGTGGAAAGAGAGCACAGCCCGGCAGGCCCGACGTTCGACAGGCGACTCCCTTCCCCAACTTCGAGCCGCGCTCGCCGACGCTCACAACTTCTATCGAGGACAACTCGACGGAAGCTGGGGTGTCCGCTATCTCACTGGCCGCGGCTTCAGTCCGGCGGTGCAGCGGCAATGGGAGATCGGGCTCGCCCCGCGATCCCGCTGTGCCCTGCTGCAACACCTGCGCGCCTTGGGACACAGCGACGAGACACTGGTCTATGCAGGCCTGGTGAAGCAGAAAGACGGGGGAGAACCTTTCGATCTGCTTTGGGACCGGGTCCTGCTTCCGCTCCGCGACGTGGACGGACAGATCGTCGGCTTCATCGGCCGCCGTCGTGACGTAGCCCAAGGCCCGAAGTACCTCAACACTCCCGAGACGGACCTCTTCCACAAGAGCGAGGTTCTGTTCGGTCTGCACGAGACGCGCGAGCAGCTCGCAGGCACGGCCCGCCCGCTCCTGGTCGAAGGCCCGCTCGACGCGATCGCGGTCAACACGACCATGCCGGAGACGTATGCCGCGGTCGCTCCCTGCGGCACAGCGATCACATCAGCCCAGGTAAACGCGATCGCCGGTCACACAGACTTAGACGCATCCGGACTCGTCATCGCGCTCGACGGCGACCCCGCTGGACGAGCTGGAGCGATTCGAGCCTGGCCCACGCTCCATCGCATCACCACCCGCCTCGAGGCAGCTGTGCTACCCCAAGGCCAAGACCCGGCGGAGTTGCTGACCCCGACGAGTCAGTCGGCTGTCCGCGAGGCGCTACTTTCCGTAATGCCCCTGGCTGACCTGGTGATAGATGAGAGAATCAAGAGGTCCGGAGGACAACTCCAGTTCATCGAGACCCGGCTGGCCGCTGCTCGTGCCGCCGCCGCTCTGATCGCCGAGCTGCCTCCCGACCAGATTGCCCGGCAAGTCGTCCGCGTCGCCGCCACGACCGGCATGCCCGTTGCGGAAGTCACTGGCCTCGTCACTTCGGTGATCAGCCCGGACCCGGACACAGAGACCTCATTACAGGAGCTTCCCAGCCCCGCCGAGCGGGAACCCGGCACCCAGCGTTCATCCCGCACCCCCTCACCCAAGCCCACCAACAGGAGGACCACATGGCCCAGAATCACCCCGACCCGATCGCCGAAGGACTCCACCACAGCGGACAACGACTCGTGCAACTCGTATCCGCAGCCGCCGCCGGCCAGCAACTCCTCGCACAGCGCAAGCACCGGTTGCAGGCCGCTCAGCAGGCCAGAGACCGGAAGGCCGAACAGGTAGAAGCCAAGGCTCGACGGGCAGCCCTGGCCGAAGCCCGCCCCCGTTGGGGGCGCGCCCACGACCGGGAGTGGCTCCGCCAGGCCAACCTGCTGCACGTCGCCGAAGCGTGGGGAGCCGCCGTCCCGTACGCCGATGGCAACGTCTCCGCAGCCCTCGCCGTCCGCCGATGCGAGGAGCAACTGCGCCGCCTGCACCCCCACGGGATGACCCACTACGACCGGCTGCGCAGCGAAGGCAAGGAGCCGTTCGACGCCATGGCCGAAGCCGCCCCGTTCTTCACCCGCGACCCGAACATCAGGACCGGCGACCCGGCACCCTCGCGCGGACAACTCCCTGAAGGCACCGGCACCGAATGGGCCGCACGCGTCCACGGCCCGGACCGTGAGGAGTGGGAACAAGCGCGCCAAGTGCAGCGCGCCGGCCAACTCGCCGACAAGCTACGGACCAAGCTTCGCCGCCAGGGACGTGAGCCCCAGCCCGCGGAACTGCGCAGTGTTCTGGAAATCACCACGAACCTGCCAGAACACATCATCGCCAAGGCCGTCCCAGAAACTCCGCGTTCGCATCCTGACCGGGGCACGGACATAGCCGGGGCGGCTGAGGACTTCCCGTTCTCCATCGACGAGGCACTCGAAATGGCCGAAAAGCAGCCTTTCGAAACCCCGTCTGGACGCCGAACGTCACCCCAGGCCACCGACCGCAACCGACGACGGAACCTCTGACCGAACGGACGGAACACGATGATGACCGCAGTCCTGCACAGTATCTACTTCTGGCTTGCGATGATCGGACTCCTCGGCTTCCTCGCGGTTCTGCCGACCCTCATCGCCCTGGCCCGCGGTGTCGATGACATCGCCATCGTCATCCTCTTCAACGTGATCTGCTGCACCACCGTCTTCGGCTGGCCCATCGCCCTCATCCTCGCCATTAGATGGCCCCGCCGCGATCCGCACAGGTCATCGAGCCTCGAATACCGCCCGCCAGTGCTCCCAATGGACCAGCCCTGGGGCCGCCCCAGTCGGCGAGGCCCGTATGTGTGAGCACACGGTTGTCGGCGGGTCGGCGAGTGCGAAACGTGAGACGGCCACCCCCTCGCGCGGCCGTCGAGGGCGGAGACCAAAGCGGCCGATGCGATGGGCCTCTGTCGTTGTCAACTCCGCACTTCTCGTCGGTGCCGTCGCCCTTCCCAATATCTCCGCGCAGAAGAACACGAGCGTGGTCGCCGTCCGCAGCATCGCGACTTGCTCTCCCATAGGACCGGTCGCCAGCCGATACGTGGACGGGAAGAAAGCCTGCAGCCGCGCCCGCAAGGAGGTCTTGCAGAGCCTCCGAACCGGCCGTGCACCGGACTGGGGCAACGTCATCCGCGACTCCGTACCGAAGGCGTCCGAGCACCCTCGTGACCACAAGCCCACGAAGCACCAACGCCAACAGGCCGAGCAATACCGGACGAGCCGACCCCCACTGGGCGCGACCTTCGCAACCCCACGGGCCCGGCCAACAAGCAGAACCAAAACGCAGCCATCACCAAGCGGGCCGTCTGCTACCGCGTCAGCGGCGTTGAAGGAGCCTCAACAGGCGCAAATGCCAACCCCGATGCCGCGCATTGCCCCACCCCGCCGACCACTGTGGCTAACCACCTCGGCTGCCGCCATCGCGCTACTGGCCCTGCTCACGGTTGCCGCCTCCATGGACAAACGTCGGCGGACCATCCTCCTGACGATGAAGTCGGCGCTCACAAACCTGAAAAGAGGCTTTCGTCGCAGAGCCCGAGCAATGCCTCCAACCACGACCGATCACATGGCGCCTGGGAGAACCCTCATCGCCTCCGTCCTCACGAAGGGGGCCTCTCTGACCGGCCCAGAAGCCGAAAATGCCGCCCGCTGGATAGCCATGGAGATCCTGAGCCGCCGCCAAGCTGTCTCCGCTGAACTCGTCCTCAGCCGCCCTGACGCCTGGCACCTCTTCGGCATGGACCTTGGCACCCTGCAAGAGGATCGAATCCCTGGCCTCATCCTCACCGACGACCGTGAGCAAAACCGCGTCATCCTGACCCAGCAGACCTCCTCTCGACGGCTCCTCCTCAGCTACGGCAACGAAGGCCAAGACCTCACCGGCGGACGAGGCCGAATCCCCGTGCTGTCCATATCGCCCCGCGCGGACGGGACCTCGAGAATCCCAGCCGATGGTGCGGTCACAAGCACCACCCACCCGTCCCCAACCGACTGTCTACCGCTGCTGACGAGGGACGACGCCTTCAACCTCCTCATGTCGATGCCGACACGCGCTGACCGGAGTCAAAGACTGATGACGGTTGGGTGACTGGATGGGCCGGTGGCGGGCGTCTCCCGGCGACATCGCCAGGTAGCTCCAGATCGGCGGGTTGACCGTCGTCGGCCGCGACAATCGAGACGCCGCCATGCGCAACCGGTGCGCACCACGTACAACACCGCGTCCACGGTCTCGCGCCGCGAGTGCTTCTCCCCGACGGCCGTCGCTGCCGACCGGAGGCAGCGGCGGCTCCGCCACCGCCCGGTCAGGTCCGAGGGGTAACACGGCGCCCGGGCCATCGCCACACCCTGCACGAAGCAGCACACAACATCATGCGGGCACACCAACCGAGAACAACCTCCTCAAGCACGCACTGTGAGCGAACCTCTGTCAGGCGCGGACAAGAATGCGGCGGCGGCAGCGCGCGCGAGTATGCCTTGGGTTGTTGCTGAGAGGCCGAGCCGGTTCCAGTGAAAGATCACCACGTGGGTGAGTACGGATCTCAGCCCCCGATCGAGCTGGCCTGCGGCGGCAGCGGCGCCAAGTCGTTGGCCTGAGGCGCGGAAGGCGTCTCGCCAGGCAAGGGCGGATTCGGCTGGGCCGCTCAGGGTGAGTATCGGATCGGTGGGTTGGGCGGCGATATTGATGAGTGCGCGGACGTTGTCAGCCAGGTTGTCGGCAGCGTCGGGGGAGATGGGATTCGGTGAAGGTGGGCGCAAGCATGCGACCCGGTCGAAGACATCGCCGTTCTCGAACCAGTCGAGTCCCGCACCTTGTAGAAGAGCGTAGAGAAGGATGATCGACAGTTCGCGGCGGCCGACGTCTGAGGACTCGTGACGCGCATAATTCAGGACACCTTGGCTATCGGCGCAAAAGACGTCATGGACGATCCGCATCGCCTCGGAACCGCCGAAGGCGGCGTACTCGGGTTCGTAAATCGACGTCCGCCAGCGCTTGATCAACTTGGCCAGAGTGAGGTCGGTGAGCGCTTTGACGATCTCCTCGTGGGCGTCGGCGGACAGATTGTCCGGAGTGGCCGTGCTGCGTAGTCGTAGCCGCCAGCAGGGGTGTTTGCGGAGGAACCACCAGCCGACGATGACGCCGTGGCGTTGCAGTGCGTCCAGGCGCGGTCCGAGTTGAGCTGCCGCGATGCTCTCGGCCTGCTCCCAGTCGGGGAACTCGATGAGGAGCTGGCACCAGCGTTGCTCGGTGTGGCGCTCCAGAGCCGCGTATCCGGCGGCCATGTACACCTGGACGGCTTCGGAGAGGTCGGCCGGGTCCAGGCTGTGACCGGTGGCGGCGGCGTGAAGATCCGTTCCGGCCAGGACGGCGAGCGCGCCGGACGCGAGTTGCGAGGGCCCGGCTTCGGTTAGGTGATCAGCAAGCATCTGTCCCATCCGGTCCGAGGCGGCGCGATACTTCGCGTGGTGTCCAGTACCAGCTCTACTCCGGCGTGTCCGGTCAGTAATCCGGGGTCAAGGCGCCCTGGGGGAGTGGCATCACCGGTGAGCGCTGTGGCCAGGGCGGGTAGTCGCTGGAGTAGGGCTGGATCGCTGCTGTCGTGAGCAGCTCGGTAGATGGTCTGGTAGAGCCCGGCCAGGCCGTGGCAAATCCCCGGTGCGGTGATTCGGGCTAGGTTGCGGTCAGTCAGGGTCGCCAGCAGTGCCCGTTCGGCGGTTCGCTGACGTGCGGTGTCGCCAGTGGCGAGGGCGCCGAGTTGAAGCGCGCGCGCGATGCCGGCGCTGCCGTAACACCACGACGGCCGTCCAGGAGTCTGTTGGGCGGGGCGGCCTGTGCGTAGTTCGGTGCGTGTGATCCACTGCGGCCACCATGGACCGTCAGGGGAGTCCTGCCGCCAGCGTTCGAACCAGTTCGCCAGGTGGTCGATTGCTTCGTGTTGCTGGTCGACGACGTGACGGTTATGGGCGGCCAGGGCCAGGAAGGCGAGGATGCTCGCCGTTATCTTCCGCGTCAAGTCCCTTATGCCAGGTAGCGCTCTTGCGTTTGGTTAAGGCACGTGAGCCACGTCAGGAGAGAAGGCCATGCTG
>NZ_JBEYTW010000083.1:0-38572 GCF_040643275.1 Spirillospora sp. NPDC047418 | reverse complement strand
GGGGCGGCGGCCCGCGACCAGGTCCGCGACGGCCGCCGCCAGCGCCGCCAGCACGAACCCGAGGATGACGACCAGCCCGTGCCGGAACGCCTCCGCCCAGTCCCCGCGGGTGCTCGCCACGGCGGCGAAGAACACCGCGCCGACGGCGGCGATGCCCATCGCGGTGCCGACCCGCTGCCCGGTCTGCAGGACGCCCGCGGCACTGCCGCCCTCGGTGGCGCGGACCTCCGACAGCGTCAGCGTCTGGTTGGGCGCGATGACCAGGCCGCTGCCGAGCCCGGCGGCGAGCAGCGGCGCCGCGGTCGCCCAGGCGACGCCGTGCCCCGGCACCAGCTCCACGGCCACCCACACGGCGCCGAGCCCGACCGCCACCAGGACGAGCCCGGCGGCGACGAGCGGGCGCCCGTAGCGGGACACGATCCGGCCGCCGACGGCCGAGGCCAGCCCGGACCCGACAGCGAACGGCGTGATCGCCAGGCCGGCGCCGAGCGTGCTGTAGCCGAGGCCGTTCTGCAGGTAGAGGGTGAAGATGAAGAAGATCGCGGTGAACCCGGCGAAGTACAGCAGCGCGATCGCCGTCCCGAGCGTGTAGGAGCGGAGCCGGAACAGCCGCAGGTCCACCATCGGCGACCGGGTGCGGCGCTCCCACGCGGTGAACACGCCGATCAGGGCGGCGCCCGCGGGGACGAGCAGCCACTTCAGCCCGCCGTGCCACTGCCGCTCCTGGACGAACGGCAGCAGCACGCACACGACGCCGGCGCCGAGGAGCAGCACGCCGAGCGGGTCGAGGCCCTGCCGCTCGCCGTAGACCGGGGCGGGCAGCAGCCACCACGCCAGGAACAGCGCCGCGATCCCGACGGGGACGTTGACGTAGAACACCCAGCGCCAGCCGTCCCCGTGCCCGCCGGCGGCGATCAGCCCGCCGCCGAGCAGCGGCCCGACGGCCGTGGCGATGCCGATGACGGCGCCGAGCGCGCCGAACGCCCGGCCCCGCTCGGCGCCCTGGAACAGCTGCTGGATGAGGCCCGCGACCTGCGGGTTCAGGATCCCGCCCGCGACGCCCTGCACGAGCCGGGCGAGGACGAGCAGCAGGATCGTCGGCGCGAGCCCGGCGCCGGCGCTGGCCAGCGTGAACAGCGCGAGCCCGGACATGAACACCGCGCGGCGGCTGCGGGCGTCGCCGAGCCGCCCCGCCGGGACAAGGACGAGCCCGAACGTCAGCGCGTACCCCGACAGGATCCACTGCAGCTGCGCCTCGGAGGCGTCCAGGCCCGCCCGGATCGAGGGCAGCGCCACGTTGACGATGCTGACGTCCAGCAGCGTCATGAACGCCGCGACCAGGCACACCGACAGCGCCCGCCAGCGGCGGACCCCGTCCCCGCCGGGCCGCGGGTCCTGCGCCGGTTCCGTCCGCACGGCGGGCTCCTATCCGGAGATCACGCGGCGAAACGCGGGCCGGAAACGTTCCCGCCGGGCGGCTGTGCCACAGTGGCCGGATGACCGACGCCGCCCCGGGACCCGGTCCCGACGAACTGCTGTGCTCCGCCAGGGGCTGCCGCGCCGCCGCCGTGTGGGCGCTGCGCTGGAACAACCCGACGATCCACACGGCGGGCCGGCGGAAGATCTGGCTGGCCTGCGACGAGCACCGCGAGAGCCTGTCGGCGTTCCTGTCCCGCCGCGACTTCCTGAAGGACGTCGTGCCCGTCGCCGACCGCGACGCCCCGCCGCGCGAGGGCTAGGTCTCGTCGAGGACGGGCTCCCCGGCCGGCCCCGGCACCTCCGGCGCGCCGCCCTTCCAGCCCTCGGCCATCTCGGTCAGCCGGGCCGCGGCGTCCCGGGCGGGCGCGCCGCGCCCGACCGCGAGGCCGAGCAGGTACGCCGTCAGCGGCGCGCCCGGCCGCGCGACGCCGTGCGCGACGTCGCGGGCGAGGTCCAGGATCAGGCTCTGGTCGATGTCGCCGCGTTCCAGGCCCAGTTCGAGGCAGGTCGCGTTGATCCAGTCCTCCAGCACCGGCATGGGTCCCCCTTCGCGGATGGTCACGGCACCTGTGCCCACTCTCCCACGATCAAAGCAGGCGCTCGGCGGCGGCCAGCTCCTCGGGGGTGTCGCAGTCGTACCAGGCCGGACGGGCGCCCGCGGGCACCGCGACGGCGGCGGGCTCCAGCGGGCCGAGCAGGCCGCGCAGCGACGCGCCCCGGTAGCCGGACAGGGCCTCCCGCAGGGCGCCGGCGCGCCAGCAGCCGGCGAGCCACTGCTCGCGTCCCTCCGCGTCCAGCAGCAGGGCGCCGGGGCGCTCCCCCATCGCCGCGAGCAGCCGGCCGATGTCGGCGGGGCGCAGGAACGGCAGGTCGGCGGCCAGCAGCGCCAGCCGCGGCGCGCGGACCGCGGCGAGGCCGGCGCGCAGCGCGGGCACCGGGCCGGCGCCGGGCGGGTCCTCGCGGACGACGACGGCGCCCGGCAGGACGTCCCGCCGGGGCCCCACCACGATCAGCCGGTCCGCGTCGGCGACGGCGGCGGCCGTCCACTCGATGAGGGCGCGCCCGCCGACGGGCGCGGCGGGCTTGTCGGCGCCGAACCTGCGGGCCCGCCCGCCCGCCAGCAGGACGGCGTCGAAGCCCACTCAGCCGCCGATCGCCGACATGGGCCGGGCGGGCTGCAGGAACGACGGGTCGTCGATGCCGTGCCCGGCGCGCTTGGCCCAGACGGCCTTGCGCCAGTTCTCGGCCAGCTCGGCGTCGGTGGCGCCGCCGCGCAGCGCGTCCCGCAGGTTGGACTCCTCGGTGGCGAACAGGCAGTTGCGGACCTGCCCGTCGGCGGTGAGCCGCACCCGGTCGCAGGCGCCGCAGAACGGCCGGGTCACCGACCCGATCACGCCGACCGTCTCCGGGCCGCCGCCGATCAGGAACGACTCGGCGGGGGCGCTGCCCCGGTCGTGGGCCGCGTCGGGGGCCAGGTCGAACTCGGCGGACAGCCGGGCCAGGATCTCGTCCGCGGTGATCATGTTCTTGCGGGTCCAGCCGTGCTGGGCGTCCAGTGGCATCTGCTCGATGAACCGCAGCCGGTAGCCGTGCTCCAGGCAGTAGCGCAGCAGCGGGACGGCCTCGTGGTCGTTGATCCCGCGCATCAGCACCGTGTTGATCTTCACCGGTTCCAGCCCGGCGGCCCGCGCCGCCGCGAGCCCGGCGAGGACGTCGTCCAGCCGGTCGCGGTGCGCGAGCCTCTTGAAGACGTCGCGGTGCAGCGTGTCGAGGGACACGTTCACCCGGTCGAGCCCGGCCTCGGCGAGCGGCGCGGCCAGCCGGGCGAGCCCGATGCCGTTGGTGGTCAGCGAGATCTGCGGGCGCGGCGACAGCTCCGCCGTCCGCCGCACGATCTCCGGCAGCCCGCGGCGCAGCAGCGGCTCGCCGCCGGTGTAGCGGACCTCGGTGACCCCGAGGTCGCCGACGGCGAGGCCGACGAGCCGGATCACCTCGTCGTCGGTGAGCAGTTCCGGCTTGGGCAGCCAGTCCAGCCCCTCCGGGGGCATGCAGTACGAGCACCGCAGATTGCAGCGGTCGGTGAGCGAGACCCGCAGGTCCGTCGCGGTACGGCCGAAGGTGTCGACCAGCACGGGCGCCCCTTCCTGCTGACCGGCGGCCAGGGCTTGCGGCCCGCCGGAGGTTGCGGTCGGTCAGACCAGCCTATTCCGGCGGTTGACGTTTCGTCGCATCCCGGTGGAGCGTGATGTCCTGCAGACGATCAGGGAGGTCGCGGTGACGACGGTTCGCGAGTGGGAGTTCGCGGGGACGCGGGGTGCGATCACCGCCCGCATCTGGGCGGGCGGTGATCCTCGTTACATCGCCGTCCTGGTGCACGGCTACGGCGAGCACCTCGGCCGCTACGACCATGTCGCGGACGTCCTCGTCCGGCACGGCGCCGTCGTCTGCGGCCCCGACCACATGGGCCACGGCCGCTCCGCCGGCGACCGGGTGCTGATCGGGGACTACGAGGACGTCGTCGCCGACGTCCACACCGTCGTGGAGTCGGCGCGCGGCGACCACCCCGGCCTGCCCGTCGTCATGATCGGCCATTCGATGGGCGGCCTGATCGCCGCCCGCTACGCCCAGCTGCACGGCGGCGGCCTCGCCGCGCTGGTCCTGTCGGGCCCCGTCCTCGGCCGCTGGCACGCCGTCGACGAGCTCCTCCCCCTGGACGAGATGCCGGACGCGCCCATCGACACCGCCACGCTCTCCCGCGACCCGGCCGTCGGCAAGGCGTACACCGAGGACCCGCTCGTCTGGCACGGCCCGTTCAAGAAGCCCACCATCGAGGCCCTCGACACCGCCCTGCGCCGCGTCAACGACCACGGCTCCCTCGGCGCGCTCCCCACGTTCTACGTCCACGGTGACGCCGACGAACTCGTCCGCCCGGAGGACACCCGCGTCGGCATCGAGAACGTCCGCGGCGAGGACCTCACCGAGCGCCTCTACCCCGGCGCGCGCCACGAGGTCTTCAACGAGACCAACCGCGACGAGGTCCTGTCGGACGTCACCGCCTTCATCGACCGCGCCCTCACCTGACCGGCGGACGCCCGGCCCGCCGCCGCGCCGTCGCGGCCTCGGCCCGGGTGATCTCGCCGTGCCGGTCCCAGACCGGTACGCGAATGACAGGTCGCCGACGTGCACGCGGGTCGCGGGATCGGTGCGCGATGCTCCTCGGCGCCGACCCCGCGAAACCGCTGCAACGCCTATCCGGGACGTCGCTCGCCGCTCGGAATCGGCTCTTCACCGACCTCGATCGGCTGCCGGGCCACGATCCCCTCGATGTCGGCGACGCCGGCCTGATCGACCACCAGGGTCGGCCACCAGGTCGTGGATGTGAGGGCCAAGTTCATGACCTGCCAGAGGGCATGGTCGTCGTTGACGAACAGCTGCGACGCGTGGAGCAGCTGCGCAAATCCCTCGTTCCGGAATCCGACGCTCAGCACCGAGAGGTTGCCTCTGTGCGTCAGCTTCACCCACTGGCTGCTGCCGCCAGAGCACGTATGCGGGCCCAGGGCGATGTTTTTGTACATCCCGTTTCCCCCCAGATGTCCGATTCGCTGTGCCAATGTCGTCTACCCGAGCATCTGTTCTCGACACTCCGAACCGTTTCCACGGCCCAGGAGCAGAAGTCCCCCCGAAGAAGGACCGGAGAAAGAGCACGTGGATCCGAGGAACCGCCGGGGAATCGTCCTCAGCCCTTCACGCAGATGAGCTGGCGGAGGCGGGCGACGACCTCGACCAGGTCGGACTGGGCCTCGATGACCGTCTCCAGGTCCTTGTAGGCGCCGGGGATCTCGTCGACGACGCCGGAGTCCTTGCGGCACTCGACGCCCCTGGTCTGCTCGACCAGGTCGTCCACGGTGAAGCTCTTGCGGGCCTTGTTGCGGCTCATCCGGCGGCCCGCGCCGTGCGAGGCGGAGTTGTAGGCGGTCTCGTTGCCGAGGCCGCGGACGATGTAGGTGCCGGTCGCCATCGAGCCCGGGATGATCCCGAGGTCGCCGCGGCCCGCGCGGATCGCGCCCTTGCGGGTGACGAGCAGCTCCTGGCCGCCGTACACCTCCTCCGCCACGTAGTTGTGGTGGCAGGAGATGACCTCGCCCCACCGGCAGCGCTTCTCGCCGAACCAGTTGGTCACGACGTTCTGCGCGAGCGCCATCATGACGGCGCGGTTGCGCCGCGCGTACTCCTGCGCCCAGAACAGGTCGTGGCGGTAGGCGTCCATCTTGGCGGTGCCGGTGAGGAACACGGCGAGGTCGTTGTCCGGAAGGTCCTGGTTGTGCGGGAGCTTGCGGGCGGCCTCGATGTGGTGCTCGGCCAGTTCGTTGCCGATGTTGCGCGACCCCGAGTGCAGGACGAGCCAGATCGCGCCCTTGTCGTCGGCGCACAGCTCCAGGAAGTGGTTGCCGCCGCCGAGCGTGCCCATCTGCTGGCGGGCGCGGCCGTGGCGGGACCGCACCGCCGGGTGCAGGTCGTCGAACTGCTTCCAGAAGTCGTACCAGCCGCGCTCCTTCAGGTTCGGCAGCGCCGACGGGTCGACGGCGTTCTTGTGGGAGCCGCGCCCGACCGGGATCGCCTTCTCCAGCCGGTGCCTGATGCCGGCCAGGTCGTCCGGCATGTCCTCGACCATGAGGGACGACTTGACGGCGGTCATGCCGCAGCCGATGTCGACGCCGACGGCCGCCGGGGACACCGCGTCCTTCATCGCGATGACCGAGCCGACGGTGGCGCCCTTGCCGTAGTGGACGTCGGGCATCACCGCGAGGCCCTCCACCCACGGCAGGGCGGAGACGTTGCGGAGCTGGTCGAGGGCGAGGTCCTCGACGGTTTCAGGGGCGGTCCACATCCGGATGGGAACGCGGCCGCCCTTGAGCGTCTGGTACGGCATGCCTTCTCCTTGATCGACGGGGACCGGACCGCGATCTATGAGGCCAGAGACACCGGTCACTGTTCAACCGGTTTTCCCGCCTTGGCGGGGTTCATCACCGTTCGGCGCGGCGCCGTTCGGTGAGGCCGAGCCCGTCCAGGTGGCGCAGCAGGGCGACGGCGACGCGGCGGTCGGTGGCCAGGGCATCGGCGGCCTGACCTGGGGTGAACGGCTGCGGCAGGCCGTTCAGGACGCGCAGCGCGTCCCGGTCGGCGCCCGGCGCCAGAATGATGTCGGCCCCGTCCCCGGGGACGCGCAGGACCGCCCCGGCGCGCTCGGCGGCGGCGAGCAGGTCGCCGGTGAGGCCGAGTTCTTCGAGGCGCCCGGGGGACGGCGGGACGAACGGGGCGTCCGCGAGGCCGGCCAGGAGCGGCTCGACGGCCGCGGTCCAGGGCGGCGGCGGTGCCGCGGCGATCGCGGTCGGGGCGGCGGGCCGGGGGGCGGGGCCGGGCTCGGGCCGCGGCGCGGGGCCGTAGACGCGTCCGGCGTCCACCCGCAGCGGCGGCCGGACGAGCGCGGTGACCAGCTGCCGGGCCGGGAGGCCGAGCCGCAGCCGGACGGTCTCCAGCGGGATCCCGGGCGCGTGCGGGCTGCCCGCCGCGTGCCGGGACGCCTCCTCGGCGAGGCGGTCGAACAGCGCCGACCAGTGCGCCGCGTCGGCGACCCACTCGCCGTTCAGCGCGACGGCGTCCGGCGGCGGCGCGCAGCCCATCAGCGACAGCTCCGCGCGCCGCAGCACGCCGTGCCGGCGCAGCACGATCGCGCCGTCCGGCCGGTCCGGCCAGGACGCCAGCTCGCGGGCGCGGGCCGCCCCCGCGCCGCGCCGCACGAGGGTCGGCGGCCGGACGTCCAGCACGCTCACCCCGGCGATCGACCGGCGCGCCGCGTCGCGCAGGACGCCGGTGTCGCCCAGGTGCAGCGCGAGCCGGGTGTTCAGGGTCAGCCTGGCGGTGTCGGGGCCGAGCGGCCGCAGCCGGACCGGGACGGCGGCGGACCCGAGGTGCAGCGTCAGCCGCCGGGCCAGCCGCCCGGACGCCTCGCCGAACCGGGTGCGGACGTCGACGCAGGTGGTGTGGGTCCAGGCGCCGGGGGTGACCAGGGCCATGCCGGGGTCGACGCGCCCCGCGTCGCGGAGCGTCAGCACGATGCGGGAGACGCCGCCGACGGTGTCGCAGGGCTCGCCCGCGCAGCCGATCGTCCGGACGCGGACCCGGTCCCCGGCGGGCATCAGCAGCAGCTCGTCGCCCACCGAGACCGTGCCGGCGGTGAGGGTGCCGGTGACGACGGTCTGCCGCCCGGCGGTGAACGCGTGGTCGGCCCACAGCCGCACCGGCGCCGCGGCGTCGGGGACGGGCAGCCGGCCGGTGAGCCGGTCGAGGGCGGCGGCCAGCCCGTCCATGCCGGCGCCGGTGACGGTGCTGACGGCGACGGCCTCCACGCCGCGCAGCGCGGTGCCGGCGAGCCGGCCGCGGACCTGCCGCAGCGCGAGCCGCGCGTCGGCGAGGTCGGACTTGGTGACCGCGAGCACGCCGGCCCCGACGCCGAGCGCGCCGAGCGCGTCCAGGTGCTCACCGGTCTGCGGCATCCAGCCCTCGTCGGCGGCCACCGCGAGCAGCGCCGCGGGCGCGGGCGCGGCGCCCGCGAGCATGGCCGGGACGGACCGCTCGCCGCCGGGGACGTCGACGAACGCCACCCGGCGGCCCGACGGCAGCCGCGTCCAGGCGCCCGCCTCCCCCGGCTCCCGGCCGGTGAGGGCGCGCACGAGCGCCGACTTGCCGTGCCCACCGTGACCGGCGGTGGTGACGACCTGCATCAGCGTCCTTTCCAGGCCGAGACGCCACGGGCCGTGCGGGGGGATCCAGTGCGGGGGTTGTGCAGACGGAGGTCCACGGAAGGCAACCCTAGGGACGCGGGCGCTCCGCGCCAAACCCGCCGTGCGAGTGGGCGGCGAAGTCGTCGACCATCCGGTGGACCAGCCCGGCCAGCCGCGCGCGGTCGGCGGGCGCCCACCCGGCGAGCGCCTCGGCGATCCAGCGCCGCCCGGAGGCGCGGATGCACTCCACCGCGTCCGCCCCGGCCGCGCTCAGCCGGACCCGCCGGCACCGGCCGTCGTCGGGGTCGGGCACCTGCTCGACGTAGCCGGCCCGCTCCAGCCGCTGCACCTGCCGGGTGACGTGCGGGGCCTCCACCGCCAGCGCGGCGGCCAGCTCGCCGGGCCGCATCGGCGCGCCGCCGTCGGCCAGCGCGCGCAGCACCGGGACGGCGGCCCGGTCGACGGGCACGCCGGCGGCGACGACGGTCTGGTCGTGCCGGCGGGCCCGGGTCAGCATGTGCGCGACGCGGCTGAGCGCCCGCTCGATCTCCACGATCCCGGCCTCGGCCGGATCCGGCGGCACACCTGGCGACATAACCGGAGACCCTACCGCTCTACACTTACTTAACTTAAGTAAGCACAGCACAGCGCCGCGCGGCCCGCCCGCCGCCGACCGGACGCCACACCCTGGGGAGGTTCGCATGACCGGCGCCCCGGTCACGGCGCGCACGGCGGCCGGGCCCCCGGCCGCCGATCCGGCGCGCACCGGCCGCATCCTGCTCGCGCTCGCCGCGGCCGGGATGGTCGTCTCGGTGCAGCAGACCCTCGTGCTGCCGCTGCTGCCCCAGCTCATGGTCCGCTTCGACGCCCCGATCACCGACGTGACCTGGGTGTTCACCGCCTCGCTGCTGGCCGGCGCGGTCGCCACCCCGCTGCTGGCGCGGTTCGGCGACATGTACGGCAAGAAGCGGATGATCATGCTGGCGCTGGTGCTGCTGGTGGCCGGCTCGGTGGTCTGCGCGGCGTCCGGCTCGCTGCCGGTCCTCATCGCCGGGCGCGCGCTGCAGGGCGTCTCGTCCTCGATGATCCCGCTCGCCATCGGCATGATCCGGGACGCGTTCCCGCGCGAGCGGATCACCACCGCGATCGGCATCGTCAGCGCCACCATGGGCGTCGGCGGCAGCGCCGGCATGATCGTGACCGGGCTGATCGCCGTCCGCACCGACAGCCACCGCCCGGTGTTCTGGATCACCGCCGCGCTGGGCGCCGCCGCGCTGGCGCTGGTCGCGGCGTGCGCCCGCGACACCGGCACCCGGGCCGGCGGGCGGCCCGACATCGCCGGCGCGGTGCTGCTCGCCGGCTGGCTGGTCTGCCTGCTGCTCGCCATCAGCGAGGGCAACGCGTGGGGCTGGACGTCCGGCGGCGTCCTCGGCCTGTTCGGCGGCGCCGCCGCGCTCGGCGCGGTGTGGGTGGCGGTCGAGCGGCGGGTGCGCTCCCCGCTGGTGCGGCTGAACCTGCTGGTCGGCGCCCGGTCGCTGTCGGCGAACATCGTGTCGGCGCTGCTCGGCTTCTCGATGTTCGCCGCGTTCACGCTGATCGCCGGGTTCGTGCAGTCGCCGTCCGCGCAGGTCGGGTACGGGCTGGACGGCTCGGTCCTGGACGTCGGCCTCTACATGCTGCCGAGCACCGTCACGATGCTGGTGTTCTCCTGGATGTCGGGCAGGATCGCCGCCCGGATCGGCACCGCCTACACCCTCGCGGTCGGGTCGGCGTTCGCCGGGCTGTGCTACGCGTGGCTGGCGGTGTCCAACTCGCACGTGTACGACATGCTCGCGTTCAGCGCGATCCAGGGCATCGGGTTCGGGATCGCCTACGCGGCGCTCGGCACGCTCGCCGTCCAGCACGTCCCGATGGACCAGAGCGGCATCGCCAGCGGCATCAACTCGCTCGTCCGCACGACCGGCGGCGGCGTCGCCGGGGCCGTGACGGCGTCGGTGCTGGCCGGGCAGGTCGTCGCCGGGACCGACGTGCCCACGCTCGGCGCCTACGAGCTGTGCTTCTGGATCGTCGCGGCGGGCGCCACCGTGGCCGCCGCCGTCGCCGTCGTGCACGCCCTGCGGCACCCCGGCTGACGGCCGCGCCGGCCGCCGCGCGGCGGGACCGGACGGCGCGGGCCCTTGACGAACGGGCCCCGGGGCATGCCCTATAGGGATGCGGCCCCCATCGCCGGAGGCCGCAGCGCAGACCGGGCCACGGACCCGCCACCGGGAGGACGACATGGGCGCCTACGGGGCCGCGTACGAACGCAGCATCGCCGACCCGACCCGCTTCTGGGGGCTGGCGGCGCGCGACGTCCGCTGGCTCGTCCCACCGGACCGGGTGCTGGACGACGGCGCGCCGCCGTTCTACCGCTGGTTCACCGGCGGCGAGCTGAACACCTGCGACAACGCCCTCGACCGGCATGTCGAGGAGGGCCGCGGCGACCAGCCCGCGCTGATCTACGACAGCCCCGTCACCGGGACGGCGCGCACCTACACCTTCCGGGAGCTGACCGGGCTCGTCGCGCGGTTCGCCGGGGCGCTGCGCGCGCAGGGCGTCGACCGCGGCGACCGCGTCGTCATCTACCTGCCGATGATCCCCGAGGCGGTCATCGCGATGCTGGCGTGCGCCCGGCTCGGCGCGGTGCACTCGGTGGTGTTCGGCGGGTTCGCGGCGCGGGAGCTGGCCGTCCGGATCGACGACGCCCGGCCGAAGGCGGTCGTGTCGGCGTCCTGCGGCATCGAGGCGGGCCGGATCGTCGCCTACAAGCCGCTGCTGGACCAGGCGCTGGAGATGGCGCGGCACAAGGTCGAGCGGTGCGTGATCCGCCAGCGCGAGCAGCTGCACGCCGACCTCGTCCGGCCGCGCGACGTGGAGTGGGACGAGGCCGTCGCCGCCGCCGAGCCCGCCGAGTGCGTGCCGGTCGCCGCCACCGACCCCCTGTACATCCTGTACACCTCCGGGACGACCGGGCGGCCGAAGGGCGTCGTCCGCGACAACGGCGGGCACGCGGTCGCGCTGCGCTGGTCGATGGAGAACGTGTTCGGCGTCGGGCCCGGCGACGTGTGGTGGGCCGCGTCCGACGTCGGCTGGGTCGTCGGGCACTCCTACATCGTGTACGCGCCGCTGCTGACCGGCTGCGCGACCGTCCTGTACGAGGGCAAGCCGGTCGGGACGCCGGACGCGGGCGCGTTCTGGCGCGTCGCCGCGCAGCACCGGGTGAAGGCGCTGTTCGCGGCGCCGACCGCGATCCGGGCGATCAAGAAGGAGGACCCGGAGGGCGCGCTGCTCGCCGGGCACGACCTGTCGGCGCTGGACACCCTGTTCCTCGCCGGGGAGCGGCTCGACCCCGACACCTACCGGTGGGCGTCGCGGATCCTGGACCGGCCGGTCATCGACCACTGGTGGCAGACCGAGACCGGCTGGCCGATCGTGGCGAACCCGCGCGGGCTGGAGCCGATGCCGGTCAAGGCGGGCTCGCCGTCGGTGCCCGTGCCCGGCTACGATGTGCGGGTCCTCGGCCCCGACGGCGGGTCGGTGCCGCCCGGCACCGACGGCGACATCGCGATCCGGCTGCCGCTGCCGCCCGGCACGCTGCCCACCCTCTGGCAGGACGACGAGCGCTTCGTCGAGTCGTACCTGACCAAGTTCCCCGGGCACTACCTGACCGGCGACGGCGGGCACATCGACGAGGACGGCTACGTCTGGGTGATGGGCCGCACCGACGACGTCATCAACGTGGCCGGGCACCGGCTGTCCACCGGGACGATGGAGGAGGTCATCTCCTCCCACCCGGCCGTCGCCGAGTGCGCGGTCATCGGCGTCGAGGACGCGCTGAAGGGGCAGGTCCCGCGCGGGCTCGTCGTGCTGAAGAGCGGCGTCCTCGCCGAGCCGGAGGAGCTCGGCGCCGAACTGGTCGGGATGGTCCGCGACCAGATCGGGCCGGTCGCCGCGCTCAGGGAGGTCGCGGTCGTCCCGGCGCTGCCGAAGACCCGGTCGGGCAAGATCCTGCGGGGCGTGATGCGGGGCATCGCCGACGGCCGGGAGGTGACCGTCCCGTCCACGATCGAGGACCCCGCGGTGCTGGAGGAGCTGCGCCCCGTCCTGCGCCGGGGCTAGCGGCCGCCGCGCCGCGGCCAGAACGCCGCCGCCAGAGTGACGCCGGCCGCCGCGAGCAGGGCCTGCAGGACCGTCTCCCAGGGGCTCCAGCCGCCGCTCCCGACGTCGAACACCTGGGCCAGGCCGGTGCCGGCGAACGCCGCGACGACGCCGGTCGCCATCAGCAGCCAGACCGGCATGTCCGGGCAGCCCGGCAGCAGCAGCTTCCCGAGGACACCGATCACCGCGCCCAGGACGACGGCGGCCGCGAGCCCCCCGATGGTCATGCGCGCTCCTCACTCCCCGTCCCCTGGGAACGGTCCAGGAGGCCCTACCCGCGTCCGCGCGGGCGACACGGCGGCCGTCGTGGGGAAGCGGCGCGGAGGGGGCGCGGAGGGGGCGTCAGCGGACGACGAGCGCGTGCCGCCCGCGGGGAACGAGCTCGCCGATGACCGGGGCGCCCGGGACCTCTCCGGCGACCAGCAGCCCGCCGGAGGTTTGCGCGTCGGCGAGCAGCAGCCGCTCCTCCTCGGCGATCCGGCGGAAGTCGGCGTGCGGCGACACCCACGCCAGGTTCCGCCGGGTGCCGCCGGGCACGAACCCGTCCCGGACGGCGGCCCGCGCCCCGTCCAGGTAGGGGACGGCGGACGCCTCGACGACGGCCGTGACGCCGCTCGCCCGCGCCACCTTGTACAGGTGGCCGAGCAGCCCGAAGCCGGTGACGTCGGTGGCGCACACGGCGCCGCGCTCCAGGGCGGCGACCGACGCGTCCGCGTTGAGCCGCGTCATCGTGTCCACCGCGTGCCGGAACACCTCGCCGGTGGCCTTGTGCCGGGCGTTGAGGACGCCGAGGCCGAGCGGCTTGGTCAGCGACAGCGGGACGCCGGGGCGGCCCGCGTCCAGCCGCAGCAGCCGGGCGGGGTCGGCGACGCCGGTCACCGCGAGGCCGTACTTGGGCTCGGGGTCGTCGATGCTGTGCCCGCCCGCGATCGCGCAGCCGGCGAGGGCGGCGACGTCCCGCCCGCCGCGCAGCACCTCGCGGGCCAGTTCGGCGGGCAGCGCGTCGACGGGCCAGCCGAGCAGGTTCAGCGCCATCAGCGGTTCGCCGCCGACCGCGTAGACGTCCGACAGCGCGTTGGCGGCGGCGATGCGGCCCCAGTCGTAGGCGTCGTCGACGACCGGCGTGAAGAAGTCGGCGGTGGACACGACCGCCCGGCCGCCGCTGATCCGCAGCACCGCCGCGTCGTCGCCGTCCGGCCCGCCGACCAGCAGCGACTCGTCCCCGCCGGTGAGGCCGGTCACGACCCGCTCCAGCACCCCGGGCGGGATCTTGCAGGCGCAGCCGCCGCCGTGCGCGTACTGCGTCAGGCGGGCGGCCGGGGCGAGGCGGGTCACCCGCCTGATTTAACGCACAACTACCGCAAATGATCAAGAAACGGACAGTACGGGTGCGGTCACCGAACAGCGAACATCTCCCCCGACCAGCAGGGAAATCCCGCAAACCCTTGTCCGAACGGCGTTCGGCATGATGCGATTCCCTTTCTTGCAAGTCATCACTTACTTTTCGAGGGGCGACATGGGGATCCGGGAACAGCAGGCCGAGCTCGACCAGGCCGTCGCGGGACGGACCGTCTGCACGAGCCTGGCGGAGACCGCCGCCAAGCACGGCGGGCTGCCCGCCTACTCCGACCGGGTCGACGGCGAGTGGAAGACCCTGACCTGGGCCGACACCCGCACCCGCGCGCTGGAGACGGCCGCCGGGTTCACCGCCCTCGGCCTGGAGCCGGGCGACGTGGTCGCGCTGATGATGCCGAACCGCTCCGAGCACGTCCTGGCCGATCTCGGCGCCGTCCACGCCGGCGGGATCCCCACCACCGTGTACGCGACGCTCGCGCCCGACCAGGTCGCGTTCGTGGCCGGGCACTGCGCGGCCAGGTACGCCGTCCTGGACGGCCGGGACCAGCTGGAGCGCTGGCAGCCCGTCCTCGACCGGCTGCCGGAGCTGCGGAGGATCATCGTGGTGGACGCCGCCGCCTGCCCGCCCGGCGACCGGTACGTGAGCTGGGACGACTTCACCGCCCTCGGCCGCGAGCGGCTCGCCGCCGACCCGGCCGCGATCGACCGCCGCTGGCAGGCCGTCAAGCCCGGGGACACCGTCACCCTCCTCTACACCTCCGGCACGACCGGCGACCCCAAGGGCGTCCTGATCACCCACTCGATGGTGCTGCACGAGTCGGTGATGGTGCGGCGCAGCTCGGTGCTGCCCGACCACCCGGCGGGCGTGTCCTACCTGCCGTTCGCGCACATCGCCGACCGCGTCCTCAGCTACTACCTGCCGGTCACGCTCGCCTCCCACATCCACTTCTGCCCGGAGCCGGCGCAGCTCGGCGCGATCCTGAAGGACGTGCGCCCGCACTCCTTCTTCGGCGTGCCGCGCATCTGGGAGAAGCTCATGGCCGGCATCCAGGCCGTCCTGTCCGCCGAGCCGGACGAGGCCAGGAGGCAGGCGGTCGCCGGCGCCCTCGAGGCGGGCCGCGCGCACGTGACGGCCCAGGAGTTCGGCAACACGCCCACCCCCGAGATCACCGCCGCCTTCGAGCGGGCCGACCAGGCCGTCCTCACCCCCATGCGCGCCCTGCTCGGCCTGGACCGCGTCCGGCAGGCCTCCAGCGCCGCCGCCCCGCTGCCGCTGGACGTCGCCCGGTTCTTCTCCGGCCTCGGCCTGAAGATCTTCGACGCCTACGGGATGACGGAGACGACCGGCGCCATCACCGCCAACCTCGCCGACTCCTTCAAGCTCGGCACCGTCGGCCGCGCGTTCGAGGGCGTCGAGCTCAGGCTGGCCGACGACGGCGAGATCCTCGTCCGCGGCGCCACCTGCACCCCCGGCTACCTGAACCGCCCGGACGCGACCGCCGAACTGATCGACGCCGACGGCTGGGTGCGCACCGGCGACGTCGGCCGCCTCGACGGCGACGGCTTCCTCACCGTCGTCGACCGCAAGAAGGAGCTGATCATCACCGCGGGCGGCGAGAACATCGCCCCGTCCCTCATCGAGAACCACCTCAAGGAGCACCCGCTCGTCGGGCAGGCCCTCGCCTTCGGCGACCGCCGCCCCTACGTCGTCGCCCTCATCACCCTCGACGGCGAGGTGGCCCCCGTCTGGGCCGCCGCCCACGGCATCGACACCACCGACCTCGCCGCGCTCGCCGACCACCCCCTCGTCCTGGAGGAGGTCGCCAGGGCCGTCGAGGACGCCAACGCCCGGCTCGCCCGCGTCCAGCAGGTCAAGAAGTGGCGCCTGCTGCCCGCCGAGTGGACCGCCGAGAGCGAGGAGCTGACCCCGACCCTCAAGCTCAAGCGCCGCGTCGTCCACACCAAGTACTCCCCCGACATCGACGCCCTCTACGCGGGCTGACCGCGAGCGCCCGCCGCGGGCCCCGGCCCCGGCGGGCTAAGATCACTGGCGGAGGCGTGTGAGCGCCTGGTGGCCTCCCCGGCCTTCAAAGCCGACGGTCCCGAGGATCTCGGGACGGCGGGTTCGATTCCCGTACGCCTCCGCCACCGCGCACCCCCGCCGGGCGGCGGGAGGGGCGCGGCGTAGCGTGGAGGTATGCGGCGGCGGAAGATCGCCTACGGGATCATGATGGGGACGTGCCTCGTCCTCTTCGTGCTGGCGTGGGCCGTCGTGCGGCACTGGTCGCACACCGCCGCGATCGTGATGTCGGTGGTGGCGCTCGCCATCCCGCCGTTCGCGGCGATCGTGGCGAACTGGAACATCGACCGCCGCGACTGACGGCTACTCGGCGCCCTTGGGCTGCGGCGGCTCCTTCATGCTGAAGCGGACCTGATCGCCCTCGACCGCGGTGACGGTGACGGTCAGCGGGTAGTCGCGGCCGTTGGCGTCCCTGACCGTGCAGTCGAGGGTGGCGCCGACCTCGCCCTTGAGGTCCCCGGGGCATTCGGCGGTGGCCGGCCCGATGCCGCCGTCGTCGAAGGGCGGGCCGAACTTGGCGACGATCTGCTCCTCCACCTTGTCGGCGGAGACGGTCTTGCCGATCGAGATGCTCTTGTTCACCTCGCAGGCCGTGGTGGCCAGCGCGAGGGCGCCGAGCAGGGCGGGAACGAGCAGGAACTTGCGCATCGGTGACGTGACTCCTCGTGTCGTGCGGCGCCCCGGTCCCCGTGGGGCGCCTCTGTGGCACGCTCCGATGATCGGTTCGGTGGTGACCCGGCGGCCAGGGTGTTCCGTCCCGACTAGAAAAGGACCCGAAACGGGACAAGATGGGCCGAACTTTTCGTTACTCGCGAGTTTCCGGGGTACCGTCCGGTCCATGGGGCGGATCACCGTGCGCAGGCCCGTACTGCGGCTGAGCACCAGCGGGGTGCGGGGGCGCCGGCCCGACACGCTCGCGGTGGAGGAGCCGCTGGAGATCCGCGTCGCGGGCAAGCCGCTCACGATCACGATGCGCACGCCCGGGCACGACTTCGACCTCGTGGCCGGCTTCCTGGCGGCCGAGGGCGTCATCGGGGGCGCCGGCGACCTCGCGGCGATGCGGTACTGCGCCGACACGGCCGAGCAGAACACCCTCGACGTCGCGCTGGCGCCCGGGGTGCCGCCGCCGGACGACTCGATGACGCGGGCCTTCACCACGACCAGCGCGTGCGGGGTGTGCGGGAAGTCGAGCATCGAGGCGCTGCGCGCCGACCGGCCCTACGAGGTGGGCGAGGATCCGGTCCGGATCTCGCCGCGGGTGCTGGCGGCGCTGCCGGAGCGGCTGCGCGCGGCGCAGCGGGTGTTCGACCGGACGGGCGGGCTGCACGCCGCCGGGCTGTTCGACGCCGGCGGCGGGCTGCTCGCCGTGCGCGAGGACGTCGGCCGGCACAACGCGGTCGACAAGGTCGTCGGCTGGGCGCTGCGACAGGGGCGGCTGCCCCTCACCGGGACGGTGCTGATGGTGAGCGGGCGCGCGTCGTTCGAGCTGACGCAGAAGGCGATGGCCGCGGGCGTGCCCGTCCTCGCGGCGGTGTCGGCGCCGTCGTCGCTCGCGGCGGAGCTCGCCGAGGACGCCGGGATGACCTTGGTCGGCTTCCTGCGCGGCGAGACCATGAACGTTTACGCCGGATCCGAGCGAATCGCCCTCTGACGGGCGGGACTTGTCATCAGGAGCCGAAAACCAAGCGGTAACTTGTTGGTTCGGCGGCAAGAAACCGCGGCGCACCAGGAGTTGACTGTCGCCCCAACGCATACACGCGCGCGCAGAAGCGAGGGACGGCATGACGAGGCCCCTGACAGACGGCGGAGCGGCGCCCGGCATCGATGAGCGCCACCCCCCGATCAAGCCTCGGCGGGTGTCCTTCGACTGGTCGGCGACCCCGCTGCACTGGGTGCCCGGCGACCCCGTCGCCACGCACATCATCAACTCGTTCCACATCGTCCTGCCCGAGGGCGAGAAGTGGTTCGTCCAGTGCGTGAAGGACGCCCGGCCGTACATCGAGGACGAGCGCCTGCTGGAGGAGATCAAGGGCTTCATCGGCCAGGAGATGGTGCACGCCCGCTCGCACCAGGGCGTGCTCGACCAGATCCTGGAGGCCAACGGGATCGACGTCTCCAAGATCACCGACGCGGCGGCGAAGGGCAACGCCGACCGGCCCGCGCAGATGGCGGCGCTGAAGGAGCGCAACCCGCGGGCGTGGCGGCGCCGGCTGCGGTTCGAGCTGGCCGCGGTCGCCTCGATCGAGCACTACACCGCCGTCCTCGGACAGTGGATCATGGACAACGAGCGGTTCGAGCGGGCCGGGGTGGACCCGACCATGCTGGACCTGCTGCGCTGGCACGGCGCCGAGGAGGTCGAGCACCGGTCGGTGGTGTTCGACGTCTACCGGGCCATGGGCGGCCGCTACCCGACACGGGTCGCGGCGTGGGTGGTGTCGCTGTTCTTCCTGTACTGGGCGCTGATCGGCGGATCGCTGTACCTGCTCAAGCACGACCCGACGATCAAGAAGCGGGTGACGCCGCTGCGCGTGTACCGGTCCTACCGGCGCTCGGTCCGGCTGGGGCACGTCCCGGGCATCTTCAAGTTGCTGCTCGGTGAGGCCCCGGTGTACCTGAAGCCGAACCACCACCCGTCGAAGGTGTGCTCCACGCCGCGGGCGCTGGAGTACCTGACGCAGTCCCCCGCCGCGAAGGCCGCGGGCTACGACCCCTACTGACCGCCGCTCCCCGCCTGAGGGCCCGTACCGCCGCGCCGTACGGGCCCTCGGGCTCTCCCGGTGGCGGGGCTCACGCCGCGCCCCCTTGACCGCGGGGACGATTCGGCGATTTATTAGCAGGGTGTCCAATAAAGCGGCCCGAATCCCCCTGCGGACCAGGCGCCGGGTGCGCGGCGACGGCGTCGACCTCGCGGTCTGCGAGCAGGGCGACCCGTCGCGGCCGACCGTGCTGCTCGTCCACGGCTACCCCGACACGCACGCGGTGTGGGACGAGGTGGCCGCGCTGCTCGCCGAGCGGTTCCACGTCGTCCGCTACGACGTGCGCGGCGCCGGCGCGTCGTCGCGGCCGTTCGGGCGGAAGCGCTACACGTTCGACTACCTGATGTCGGACATGCGGGCGGTGCTGGACGCGACCGCGCCCGACCGCAGGGTGCATCTCGTCGGGCACGACTGGGGGTCGATCCAGGGTTGGGAGGCGGCCTGCACCATGCCGGACCGCTTCGCCTCCTTCACCTCCATCTCCGGCCCGTGCCTGGACCACGTCGGCCACTGGATGCGGCGCAACCTCGCCCGCCCGACGCCGGGCAACCTGAAGCGCGCCGCCGGGCAGGGCGCGCGCTCCTGGTACATCTACTTCTTCCAGACGCCGGTCCTGCCCGAAGCGCTGTGGCTGGGCGGGATGACCAGGCTGTTCACCCGCGCGCTGGCCGTCGGCGAGGGCGTCGCGCCGCGCGCCGGCCATCCGGCGCGGACGATGGCGCGCGACGCCGCGGCCGGGGTCGGGCTGTACCGGGCGAACATGCTGCCGCGGCTGCGCCGGCCCCGCGACCGGCGCACCGACGTGCCGACCCAGGTGATCGTCCCGACGCGGGACCTGTTCGTCTCACCGCACCTGGTGGGCGGCCTCGGCGGGCGGGTCCCCAACCTGTCGCTGCGGACGGTCGCGGCCGGGCACTGGGTGCCGCGCAGCCATCCCGGCGTCGTCGCCCGCTGGATCACCGAGCACATCGCGGGCGTCCAGGGCGGCCCGCTCACCGCCGCCGAGTCCCGGGCGCTGGACCGGGCGCGGGTGCGGCCGGAGCGGCGCCCGTTCGAGGGCTCCCTCGTCGTCGTCACCGGCGCGGGCGGCGGGATCGGCCGCGCCACGGCGCTCGCGTTCGCCCGGCGCGGCGCCGAGGTCCTCGCGGCCGACATCGACCTGGAGGCCGCCCGGCGCACCGCCGAACTCGCCGGGCCCGCCGGCCGCGCCTTCCGGGTGGACGTGTCCGACCCCGCCGCGATGGAGGACTTCGCCGAGGCCGTCCTGCACGAGCACGGCGTCCCGGACGTCGTCGTCAACAACGCGGGCATCGGCATGGCCGGGTCCTTCTTCGACCACTCCCCCGGCGACTGGCGCGAGGTCCTGGACGTCAACCTGTGGGGCGTCGTCCACGGCTCGCGGCTCTTCGCCGGGCAGATGGCCGAGCGCGGGCAGGGCGGCCACATCGTCAACACCTCGTCGGCCGCCGCGTACACGCCGTCGCGCGCGCTGCCCGCCTACGCCACCAGCAAGGCGGCCGTGCTCATGCTGTCGGAATGCCTGCGGGCCGAGCTGAAGGGCGAGGGCATCGGGGTCAGCGCCATCTGCCCCGGGATCGTCGACACCGGCATCACCCGGACGGCCCGCTTCGTCGGGCGCGGCGAGGACGAGCAGGCCCGCAGCCGGGACCGGGCGGCACGGGCCTACGCGCGCCGCGGCTACGGGCCCGAACGCGTCGCCGAGCAGATCGTCGCCGCCGTCCGCGACGACCGCGCCGTCGTCCCGGTCACGCCCGAGGCGCGGCTGAGCCGGCTGGCGTCCCGCGCGGCCCCGGGCGCGCTGCGGCTCCTCGCCCGCCTCGACCCGGGCTGAGCCCCGCCCGCCCGGTCACCCCGTAGGGTGATCACCGGGAGGGATGCCGGATGGCGGACGCCGTGGTCATCGGCGCGGGGCACAACGGGCTCGTCGCGGCCAACCTGCTGGCCGACGCGGGCTGGGACGTGGAGGTCCTGGAGGCGCAGCCCGAGCCGGGCGGCGCC
The DNA here is from genome assembly GCF_040643275.1 of Spirillospora sp. NPDC047418. Taxonomy (NCBI): domain Bacteria; kingdom Bacillati; phylum Actinomycetota; class Actinomycetes; order Streptosporangiales; family Thermomonosporaceae; genus Spirillospora; species Spirillospora sp. NPDC047418. The sequence goes on along the minus strand of NZ_JBEYTW010000083.1, from coordinate 17,903 downwards.
GTGCGCAGCGACCGGGGCGTCCACCCCGACTACGTCAGCGACCTGTGCAGCGCCTTCTACCCGCTCGGCGCCGCGTCGCCGGTGATGCGCGCGCTGGAGCTGCAGCGGCACGGGCTGCGGTGGCGGCACGCGCCCGCCGTCCTCGCGCATCCGCTGCCGGACGGGCGCTGCGCCGTCCTCGAACGCGACCGCGACGCCACCGCGGCGAACCTGGAGGGGCTCGGCGCGGGCGACGGCGAGGCGTGGCTGCGGCTGTGCGCGCTATGGGACGCGATGGGCGAGGACGTCCTGCGCGCCCTGTTCACCCCGTTCCCGCCGGTGCGGGCGGCGCTGCCGCTGGCGGCCGCGGCGCGCCGCGCGGGCGGGCTGCGGATCGCGCGGTCGCTGCTCGCGCCCGTCCGCACGCTCGGCGAGCAGGAGTTCACCGGGCCGGGCGGGCGGCTGCTGCTCGCCGGGTCGGCGCTGCACACCGACATGTTCCCCGAGTCGACGGCCGGGTCGGTGTTCGGCTGGCTGCTCGCCATGATCGGCCAGCGGGACGGGTGGCCGGTGCCCGCGGGCGGGGCGGGCGAGCTGACCGCCGCGCTCGTGCGGCGGCTGGAGTCGCGGGGCGGGCGGCTGCGCTGCGGCACGCCGGTCGCGTCGGTCGTCGTCCGGGACGGGCGCGCGCTCGGCGTGCGCACCGCCGGGGGCGAACCGGTGCGGGCGGCCAGGGCGGTGCTCGCGGACGTGTCGGCGCCCGCGCTCTACGGCGGCCTGGTCGGCTGGTCCGACCTGCCCGCCTCGCTGCGCGCGGACCTGCGCCGCTTCAGCTGGGACCATGCCACCTTCAAGGTCGACTGGGCGCTGTCGGGCCCGATCCCGTGGTCGTCGCCCGATGCCGCGCGGGCCGGGACCGTCCACCTGTCCCCGGGCATGGCGGCGCTCACCGACTACAGCGCGGACCTCGCCACCGGGCGCGTCCCCGCCGAGCCGTTCGCGCTGCTCGGCCAGATGACGACCGCCGACCCCGCCCGCTCCCCCGCCGGGACCGAGTCGGTCTGGGCGTACACGCACGTCCCGCACCGGGTGCGGCGCGACGCGGGCCCCGACGGCATCACCGGCGCCTGGGACGAGCGCGAGCAGGACGCCATGGCCGACCGCCTGGAGGGCGTGGTGGAGCGCCTCGCGCCGGGCTTCCGCGCCCGCGTCACGGGCCGCCGGGTCATCGCGCCCCCGGCGTTCCAGGACCACGACGCCAACCTGGTGAACGGCGCCCTCAACGGCGGTACCGCGCTGATCCACCAGCAGCTGGTGTTCCGTCCCGTCCCCGGTCTCGGACGGGCCGAGACGCCGATCCCGGGCCTGTACCTGGCGTCGGCGTCCGCCCATCCCGGCGGCGGCGTCCACGGCGCCTGCGGGGCCAACGCCGCCCGCGCCGCGCTCGCCCACGCCGGGCCCGGGGGCCGCGCCCTCACCGCCGCCCTCGGCGCGCTCGGCCGGCTGCTGGCCCCGTAGTTTGCCGGCGCGGGGTTTTCCTCGGCGCCGGAACATGCGACCTTGGCAGGAACCAGCCGGGCGGCAACCACCCGGCGACCGGCACCGGAGCGTGGAACATGCGGATTCGCGACATCCTGCGGCGGAAAGGGGACACGGTGGCCACGGTGCGGCCCGATGCCACCGTGCGGCACCTGCTCGCCGTCCTGGCCGAGCACAACATCGGGGCGGTGGTCGTCTCGCCCGACGGCGCGACGATCGCCGGCATCGTGTCCGAGCGGGACGTGGTGCGGCGGCTGCACGACCGCGGCGCGGCGCTGCTCGACCGGCCCGTCGCCGACATCATGACCGCCGAGGTCCGCAGCTGCGCCCCCGGCGACCAGGTGGAGGACCTGCGCCGCACCATGACCGAGCACCGGTTCCGGCACGCCCCCGTCGTCGAGGACGGCCGGCTCGCCGGGATCGTCAGCATCGGCGACGTCGTCAAGAGCGCCATCGACGAGCTGGAGAGCGAGCGCGAGCACCTGGTCGGCTACATCCAGGGCGCACCCTGACCCGGCCGCCGGGCCGGACATAGGCGGACAGCGGGCGGGCCGCCGGGCCGGACGTGGGCGGGCGGCGAGCGGGCCGCCGGGTCGGACGTGGGCGGGCGGCGAGCGGGCCGCCGGGCCGGACGTGGGCGGGCAGCGGGCGGGCCGCCGGATCAGACGTAGGCGGGCAGCGGGCGGGCGGCCGGGGCCGCCTGGACCTCCCGGTAGGCCAGGGCGAGGCGCTCGGCGGCCGTCCGCAGCGTGTCCGGCGGCAGCACGTACGGCAGCCGGACGTAGTCCTCCAGGACGCCGTCCGCGCCGAACACCGGCCCGGCGACGACCCGGACGCCGAACCGCTCGGCGGTCTCGGCGAGCGCCGTGGCGACGGGCGCGCCGATCCGCGCCCACAGCGACATGCCGCCCGCGGGCGGCTTGAACTCCCAGCCGGGCAGCAGCTCGCGCAGCGCCCCGGCGAGCGCGTCCCGGCCGCGCAGCAGCGTCCGCGCGCGCTCGGCGCGGACCTCCTCGATCCGCAGCAGCAGCTCCTGGACGATCAGCTGGTCGAGCACCGGGCTGGCCATGTCGAACGGCTCGCGGGCCAGCACGAGGCGGCGCGCCAGCGGCGCGGTCGTGCGGACCCAGCCGATGCGCAGCCCGCCCCACAGCAGCTTGGACGCCGACCCGATCGTGACGACCCGGCCGCCGGTGTCGTACCCGGCGAGCGGCAGCTCGCGCGGCGCGCCGAGGTCGAGGGCGAGGTCGGCGAACGTCTCGTCGGCGACGAGGAACGCGTCGGCGCGGCGCGCGGCGTCGACGAGCGCGGCGCGGTCGCCGGCCCCCATCAGGTATCCGGTCGGGTTGTGGAAGTCGGGGATCGTGTACGCCATCCGCACGGCGGCCTGCCGCATGGCCCCGGCGGTGAGCTCGACGTCCCAGCCCTCGTTCACGCCGACCGGGACGAGCCGGGCGCCGCGGCGGCGCAGCGCGCCGAGCGCGTGCGGGTAGGTGGGCCGCTCGACCATGACGGCGTCGCCCGGCTCGACCAGCAGCTGGGACAGCAGCGTGAACGCGTGCTGCGCGCCGGTGGTGACGACGATCTGGTCGGCGCGGGTCGGGACGCCGCGCGCCGCGTAGCCGTCCGCGATGACCTGCCGCAGGCCCGCGAGCCCGGCGGGCTCGTAGCCGGGGCCCGAGCTGTAGCGGGGCAGCTCGTCGACGGCGGCGGCGACGGCCTCGCCGAAGATCGCGGGGGCGCCGGGGGTGGCGCAGCCGAGGTCGATGAAGGACGCGTCCTCGGGTGCCGGGAAGGCCTTGCCGAACCGCCCGCCGGGGGGCGCGGTGCGGCGCTCGTCGGCCGACATCCGCACCGGGGGCAGCGCCGTCCAGCTCCCCGCGCCCTGCCGGCTCTCGATGTAGCCCTCCTCGCGGAGCCGGTCGTAGGCGGTCGTCACGGTGGTGCGGCTGACGCCGAGGGCGGCGGCGAGGTCCCGTTCGGCGGGCAGCCGGGTCCGCAGGGCGAGCCGCCCGTCCAGGACGAGGCCGCGCACCGACCGGGCCAGCGCCGCGTACACCGGCCGCTCCGCCGACACGTCCCCCAGCAGCCGGGCGAGGTGCGGACCGCTCACATAACGGGTGCTCATACAAGCCACTTTCGCATAATTGGCCCTACAAGGACCAGTCCACTTCACGCCAAAGTGGTACCGAAGATAGCCACTCGGGTTCCAGGAGCGGATAATGGCCTTGATGGCACGGCGGCTCGTGCAGCTCTACCTCGGATTGGCCTTGTACGGGCTCGGGATCGCCCTCCAGGTGTCGTCCGGCCTCGGCAACGACCCGTGGGACGTCTTCCACCAGGGCCTGTCCCGCCGCTTCGGCCTGTCGATCGGCGTGTGGATTATCATCGCGGGCGTGGTAGTGATGCTCGCGTGGATCCCGCTGCGGCAGCGGCCCGGGATCGGGACGATCAGCAACGCGGTGCTCATCGGCGTGTTCGCCGACCTGTTCCTGTGGCTGCTGCCCGCCCCGGACGCGCTCGCGGCGCGCTGGGCGTACCTGCTGGTCGCGGTGCTCGCGGGCGGCGTCGCGACCGGCTGCTACATCGGCGCGGGCCTCGGCCCCGGCCCGCGCGACGGGCTGATGACCGGGATCGCCGCGCGGGGCCACTCGATCCGCGTGGTCCGGACCGGCATCGAGCTGACCGTGCTCGCCGCCGGCTGGCTGCTCGGCGGCACCGTGGGCATCGGCACGCTCCTGTACGCCCTGGCGATCGGCCCCCTGACGCACGTCTTCCTGCCGAAGCTGACGATCAGGCCCCCCGCCCCGGCCACCGAACCAGAACCCGCTCACGCCTAGTACACGTTGACCTGCGGCGTGTTGTTGTTATCCGGCCGCTCATAACAACAACACGCCGCAGGTCAACGAGGGTCAGTGGGCGAAGAGGCGGACGGCCTGCTCCGCTACCGCGGTCAGGAGCGGGGCGGCTTCGGACTTCAGCTCGGGCAGGGTGCGGGGGCCGTCGGCGAGGCTGAACGCGGCGGTGAGGCCGAGGGCGTGCAGCTCGTCCAGCGGCCCGGCGACACCGCCGGCCAGCGCCAGGCACGGGACGCCGCGGGCCCGCGCGAGGGCGGCGACGGCGGAGACGACCTTGCCGCCGGCGCTCTGCCCGTCCACCCGGCCCTCGCCGGTGATCACCAGGTCGGCGCCGGCGAGCGCGGCCGGGAGCCCGACGGCCTCGGCGACGAGCAGGGCCCCGCCGGACGGCTCGGCGCCCAGCATGCCCACGAGGCCGCCGCAGGTGCCGCCGGCCGCGCCCGCGCCGGGCAGGTCGTGCACGCGGACACCACCGCGGGTGCCGCCAAGGGTGCCGCCGCGCGCGGCGAGTACGTCGGCGAAGACGGTGAGGGCGGCGTCCAGTTCGGCGACCTGGCCGGGCGAGGCGCCCTTCTGCGGGCCGAACACGGCGGCGGCGCCATCCGGCCCGACGAGCGGGTTGGTGACGTCGCAGGCGACCCGGAACCGGGTCGCGCGGACCGCGTCCGGCACCCCCGAGTCGTCGATCGAGGCGAGCCGGGCGAGGGCCCCGCCGCCCGGCGGCAGCTCCGCCCCGGCGGCGTCCAGGAAGCGGACGCCGAGGGCGCGCAGCAGCCCCGTGCCGCCGTCGGTGCTGGCGCTGCCGCCGACGCACACGAGCACGTCGCGGGCGCCGCGCCGCACCGCGTCCGCGATCAGCTCGCCGGTGCCGGTGGTGGCGGCGTTCACCGGGTCCGGCGGGACGTCCTCCACCAGCGGCAGCCCGGACGCGGCGGCCAGCTCCACCACCGCGGACCGCCCGTCGCCGGACAGCGCGTAGCGGGCCTTGACCGGGCGCCCGAGCGGGTCGGCGGCGGCGACCTCGATCGCGTCGCCGCCGCGGGCCCGCAGGAAGCAGTCGAGGGTGCCCTCGCCGCCGTCGGCCATCGGCACCGCGGCCACCTCGGCGCCCGGGACGGCACGGCGGGCGCCCGCCTCGACGGCGGCGCACACCTCCGCCGCCGACAGGCTGCCCTTGAACGAGTCGGGCGCGACCACGATCCGCATCAGCACCACCTCCGGGGGACGCCCCGCGGGCCCCCGTGGGGCACCGGGCGACGATCGTCACCCCGCCGGGGCTCCGCTGCGGTCATCGCTCAGTGCTCGGCGGCGAGGGTGGCGAGCACGGAGGCGAACTCCTCCGGCAGGACCATCGTGTCGCCCTCGTAGCGGGTCTCCAGGTAGGTCAGCTCGCCGGCGCGCCACCAGTACAGGTGCGGGCTGAGGGAGCCGGGGCCCTCCTCGTAGGCGCGGTGGGCCTGCGCCTGCAGCTCGGTCGCCGCCGCGACCGCCGCGCGGTAGCGGGCCCTCGGGTGGCCTTCGGCGATGCGGAGCGGGTGCGCGACGATCAGGCTGCGGTTCGGCGCGATGACGAGCGCCCCGTACGGCCCGATCGGCAGGTACTCCTCCAGCCACGCCAGGTGCGTGACGGCGTAGAACGTCCAGCCGTGCAGGACCGAGACGCGGACGCCGCCGAGGTCCTGCTCGTCGAGCTGCAGGGGCCCGTCGGCGCGGACGTTGGCGCGGCCGAGCATGAACAGCGCGTCGCCGGAGACCGGCCAGCCGTTCATCTCCTCGGTCGTCACGGTCCGCACGGTGGTGGGGGTGTCGACGACGACGGCCTCGATCAGGCCGGGCGCGAACGGCCGGGCGGCGAGGACGCCGTTGTCGGCCTCGGCCGGGTAGATGCGGGTGCGCAGCAGGTGCTGGGCGAGGTCGAAGTCGCTGAGGTCGAGCGGCTCCTCGATCGCGGTGACGATCGTGGTGACGTGGTCGGAGACCAGCGCGGGCCAGTCGTCGCGCGGCACCAGCCGGGCGAGCTGCCGCAGGTCGCGCAGGCTGACGTGCAGCCGGTTCGCGCCCTCCAGCAGCATCACCTCGCCGGGCGCGCGGGTGCAGCGGTAGCCGAGGCTCTCGGCGACCAGTACGAGCAGCGAGTCGAGGGTCCCGTCGTCCCAGGGGTCGGGACGGGCATGGCGGCCGCTCATCGCGCACCTCCCGAGGGCGCTTCGAGGGTGAGCGCGCCGGGTTCCGGCACGGCGGGGCGCGGATCGAGCGGATCGAGCGGGGTGTGCGGGGGCGGCGGGGCGGCGGTGAGCACGGCGCGGGCGCCGAGTTCGAGGGTCAGCTGGCGCGGGCCGTGCCCGGCCGGGACGCCGGCGAGGACCGGGACGCCGAGCGGGCCGAGCCGGGCGGCGAACACCGCGTCGAGCTCGGCGGGGTCGCCGCAGTCGCGCCAGGAGCCGAGCGCGACCCCGGCGGCGCCGTCGAACCAGCCGGCCTGCAGGAGCTGGACGAGCATCCGGTCGATCCGGTAGGGCGCCTCGGTGACGTCCTCCAGGAAGGCGATGCGGCCGGCGGCGGGCGGCGGGGCGTACGGCGTGCCCAGCAGGGCCGTGAGCAGCGACAGGGTGCCGCCGGTGAGGGGGCCCTCCGCGCGGCCGGGCCGGAGCGCGTGCGTGCCGGGCAGGGTCACCGGGCCGCCGAACAGGGCGGTGCGCAGGGCGGCGAGCGTGTCGCCGTCCGGCCGGTCTTCGGCGAGGACGCCGGCGGGCATGGGACCGAAGGACGTGGTGACTCCTAGGCGCGTTCCAAAAGCCGCGTGCAGTGCGGTGATGTCGCTCGAGCCGTGCAGGATCTTCGGCGCGGCGGACGCGTCGGCCGCGGCGGCCAGCGCGTCCCAGTCGAGGTGGTCCAGGACGCGGGTGGCGCCGTAGCCGCCCCGCGCGCAGACCACGCCGCGGACGCGCGGGTCGCACCAGGCGTCCTGCAGGTCGGCGGCCCGGTCGGCGTCGCTGCCGGCCAGCCGGTGCCAGTCGCCCCGCACCGGCCCCGGGGCGCCCAGGTTGACACGGTCGAGGGCGTGGCCGGCGACCACGGCGTCAAGCCCGAGGCCGCGCAGCGCGGCGCAGCCGGCCTCCAGCCGGGCCGGATCGGCGGGGCCGCTGGGCGCGACCACCGCGACGGTGTCGCCGGGACGCAACCGCCCGTACCGGCGGGTCTTCCGCGTGCGGCCGCGGCCGGCGGGCATGCCGACGGCGGGCGCGGCCGGCGGCCCCTCGGCCGTCTCCGCGCGGGCGCCCCCGCTTCTCAACCCGATCCCTCCTCGCACCGCGACGGATAGAGCTTGTCAGGATCCGGACGCCAGTGGAAGGGGCCGCCGGTCACGACCCGCCAACAGATCATCGTCACCCGGTCACCGCCCCGCGCCGAGCGCGAGGCCGGCGAGCCGCGGCAGCGCCTCGCCGATCGGCCGGCGCACCACCGCGTCGGCCAGCCCATCGTACGGCGTCTCCTCGGCGTTGATGATCACCAGCCGGGCGCCGGCGTCGAGCGCCTCCAGGCACAGCCCGGCGGCGGGCTGCACGGTCAGCGAGGTGCCGACGGCCACGAACAGCCCGCAGGAGCGCGCCGCGGTGATCGCCGCGTCCAGGACGTCCTCGTCGAGGGCCTGACCGAAGGAGATCGTCGCGGACTTCTGCACGCCGCCGCAGCCGGCGCAGGGCGGGTCGTCCTCGCCGGCGTCGACGCGGGCGAGGATGTCGGGCATGGGGGTGCGCAGGCCGCAGGACAGGCAGACGGCGTCGCGGACCGTGCCGTGGATCTCGATGACCGCGGCGTCGGAGGACCCGGCGCGCTGGTGCAGGCCGTCGATGTTCTGGGTGATCAGGGCGCGCAGCCGCCCGGCCCGCTCCAGCTCGACGAGGGCGGCGTGCGCGGCGTTGGGCTCGGCGTCCCAGACCGGGTCGTCGCGGCGGGACCGCCAGGCGCGCCGCCGGACGTCGGGGTCGGCGAGGTAGGTGCCGATCGTGGACATCGCCTGGGCGGCCGGGTCCCTCGTCCACACGCCCTGCGGGCCGCGGAAGTCGGGGAGGCCGCTGTCGGTGGAGATCCCGGCGCCGGTCAGCACGGTGATCGGGCCGATCTCGGGCAAAAGTCCGGCGAGCGTCAGGGGAGCGTCCACCCTGACATGGTAGGTGTCGTCCCGGGGTGGGAGCGGCGGCCGGCGCCCGTCCCGGCTAACGGATCAGTATCGGGCCGGTCCTTACACAGGGTCACGGACCGACCGGCCCGCAAAAGGTGACAAACTGTGCCCCGTATGAGGTCGACGCCGCACATCCTGGTGGTCAACGGCACCAAGGTCCGCCGCCCGGTGTTCATCCTGGGGGCTCCGCACTCGGGTGCGGAGCTGCTGGCGCGCGCGGTCAAGCGGTCCCCCGGCTTCCACCTGACCACCGGCCGCCCCGGCGTCCTGCGCGTCACCTACGCGTTCGCCCGGCAGCCGTCGATCGCCACCGAGCGCGGCAAGGGCGCGGCGCGGGTGCTGCGGGACGCCTACGCCGAGGCGTGGCAGGTCTCGGCCCGCGCCTGCGCGCAGTGCTCCGACGAGTGCCGGGAGCTGGCCGGCCTGCCGCCGCGCCCGCCCGTCCCGCCCGGCCGCCCGGCGCCCGCGGCGGACCTGCCCGGCCCGTGCGCGGACCCGCAGGGCCTCGAACGGTTCGCCGACGCCTCCCCCGACCTGATCTACAGCGCCGACGTGCTGCTGGACGCCTTCCCCGACGCGCAGCTCGTCCAGGTGATCCGGGACGGCCGGGACGTGGTCGCCGACATGCTGGACGACGAGCGCTGCCTGGCCTGGTTCAAGCCGGGCCTGGCCAACCTCGACACCGTGTTCCCCAACCCGTTCCTCGGCGTCGAGGACCACACCGACCGCAACCGCTGGCCGCGCGCCGCGGCCGCCGTCAAGTGCGCGCTGCGCTGGCGCGGCTCGGTGCGGCTCAGCGCGAGTCTGCGCCGGCAGGTGCCGGAGGAGCAGCTGCTCACCGTCCGCTACGAGGAGCTGGTGGCCCGGCCGCGCGACGTCACCGCCGGGCTGTCGCGGTACCTCGACGCTCGGGTCCCGAGGACGGCCCTGTCGGGCCTGGTCCGGGCCGGCGAGGCGACCGACGGCGGGGTCGGGTCGTGGCGCGACCGGCTCACCCAGCGCCAGGCCGCCCAGGTCGAGAAGGTCGCCGGCACCGAGCTGCGGCGGCTCGGCTACCGCACCGGGCCGGCGGGCTGACCGGCTCCTCGGCTACTCGGCGCCCAGCGGCTCGGCCTGCCGCTCCCCGTCGCGCTGGTGGGCGAACTGGGTGCGGTACAGCTCGGCGTACAGGCCGCCCGCCAGCAGCAGCTCCTCGTGCCGGCCGCGCTCGGCGACCCGGCCGTCCTGGATGACCAGGATCTGGTCGGCCTCCCGGATCGTGGACAGCCGGTGCGCGATCACCAGCGACGTCCGGCCGGCGAGGGCGGTGCGCAGCGCCCGCTGCACGGCCGCCTCGGACTCGGAGTCCAGGTGCGCGGTCGCCTCGTCCAGCACGACGACGGAGGGCGCCTTGAGCAGCAGCCGCGCGATCGCGAGGCGCTGCTTCTCGCCGCCCGACAGCCGGTAGCCGCGGTCGCCGACGACCGTGTCGAGCCCCTCGGGCATCTCGGCGACGAGATCGCCGATGTGCGCGGCCTCCACGGCCGCCAGGATCTCCTCGTCGGTGGCGTCCGGGCGGGCGTAGCGCATGTTCTCCCGGATCGTGTCGTGGAACAGGTGCGCGTCCTGGCTGACGACGCCGACCTCGCCGCGCAGCGACTCCAGCGTCACGTCGCGGACGTCGGCGCCGCCGACCCGCACCGCGCCGCCGGACACGTCGTACAGCCGCGACACCAGGTGCGTGATCGTCGACTTGCCCGCGCCGGACGGCCCGACGAGCGCGACGAGCTGGCCCGGCGCCGCCCGGAAGTCGACGTCGTGCAGGACCTCCCGGCTGGGCGAGGTGTCGGTGCGGGCGATCGACTCCAGCGAGGCCAGCGACACCTCGTCCGCCGCCGGGTAGGCGAACCGGACATGGTCGAACTCGACCGACGGCGCCTTGCTCAGGCTCGTCGACGGTGCGCGCTCCTCGCCCAGCGGGCGGGCGTCCTCGCGGTCGCGGATCAGCGGCTTGAGGTCGAGCACCTCGAACACCCGGTCGAAGCTCACCAGCGCGGTCATGACGTCCACGTGGACGTTGGACAGCGCGGTCAGCGGCCCGTACATCCGGGTCAGCAGGGTGGCGAGCGCGACGAGCGTGCCGAGCTGGAGGGTGCCGCCCACGGCCAGGGAGCCGCCGACGCCGTAGACCATGGCGGTGGCGAGCGCCGCGACGAGCGTCAGCGCGGTGAAGAAGACCCGCCCGTACATGGCTGCCACGATGCCGATGTCGCGGACGCGGGCCGCGCGGCGGGAGAAGTTCTCCTCCTCCTCGGCGGGCCGCCCGTACAGCTTGGCGAGCATCGCGCCGGCGACGTTGAACCGCTCGGTCATCAGCGAGCCCATCTCGGCGTCCAGCACCATCTGCTCGCGGCTGACCCGCTGGAGCCGCTTGCCGACCCACTTGGCCGGCAGGACGAAGATCGGGAGCAGCAGCAGCGCGATCAGCGTGACCTGCCAGGACAGGAACATCATCGTGGCCAGCACCAGCACCAGGCTGATCACGTTCGACACCACCGACGACAGCGTGGTGGTGAGGGCGCGCTGCGCGCCGATCACGTCGTTGTTGAGGCGGCTGACGAGCGAGCCCGTCTGCGCCCGCATGAAGAACGCGACCGGCTGCCGCTGGACGTGCGCGAACACCTGGCTGCGCAGGTCGTAGATCAGCCCCTCGCCGATGCGCGCCGAGAACCAGCGCTGCGCGAGGCCGAGCACCGCCTCCACGAACGCGAGCACCGCGACCGCGACGGCGAGCCAGATCACGACGTCCTGGCGGCCCGGCACGATGCCGCTGTCGATGATCGACTTCAGCAGCAGCGGGTTCGCCACGACGATCACCGCGGCGAGCGAGTTCAGCGCGAGGAAGACCACCAGCTCGCGCACGTAGGGACGGGCGTACCCGGCGATCCGCCCGACGGTGCCGGGCTTGAGCTTCTGCTGGGTGACGGAGCTGTCCTTGCGGAACGAGGCCATCACCTGCCAGCCGTTGCCTGGCATTCCCACATCTGCCTCCGCTGGGTCCGTACCGCCGGCGCCACCGGCATCGGCGGCATCGGCGTAATCAAGTAAGCATCTCAGTATCCGGCCCTCACAACGCCGTCCCGCCCGGCGGGCTTCCCGGCTCCGCTCACGGCGTAACGCCTCTGGACAAGGCGTCCCGCCGGTGCGAGCGTGATCGGCGTCCCCAGGCTCACACCCCCCTGGAGCCCACAAGTGAAACGACGCCTCCCCGGCGGCGCCGGCGTGCTCGCCCTCACCGCCGCGCTGCTCGCCACGACCGCGGCACCCGCCGCCGCGGACGTCCCCGCGAGGGACGCCACACCCCAGGTGACCGTGCGGAACGGCGAGACGCAGCCCGTCTTCTCCCGCGCCGACGCCGTCACCCAGACCGTCGACATCGAGACCACCGCCGACAGCGACCGCGACGGCATGCGCGACCGCGTGCGGATGCGGATCATGCGCCCGAAGGAGACCGCCACCGCCGGCCTCCGGGTCCCGACGATCCTGGAGCCGAGCCCGTACTGGGCCGGGATCAACAGCGTCCCGAACCACCCGGTCGACATCGGCGACGCGAGCCGGCACGCGCTGACGACCACGGCCCGCGATCTCGCGGAGATGTTCCCCGGGTACTACGACAACTACTTCCTGCCGCGCGGCTACGCGGTCGCCGACCTCGACAGCATCGGGACGGGCGGCTCCACCGGCTGCCCCACGTCCGGGGACCGCGGCGAGCAGGCGGGCGCCAGGGCGGCGGTGGACTGGCTGAACGGCCGCGCCCGCGGCTTCGCGCCGGACGGCGCGCCGGTGCGGGCGGACTGGTCCACCGGCAACGTCGGCATGATCGGCCAGTCCTACGACGGGACGCTGCCGAACATGGCGGCGGCCACCGGCGTCGAGGGGCTGAAGGCCATCGTCCCGATCGCCGGGATCTCCAGCTGGTACGACTACTACCGCGCGGGCGGCGGCGTCGTCGCGCCCGGCGGCTACCAGGGCGAAGACCTCGACATCCTCGCCAAGGCGGTGCTGACCCGCCGGAATCCCGAGGTCTGCAAGAAGATCATCGACGAGATAGAGGCGACGCAGGACCGCGAGACCGGCGACTACTCCAAGGTCTGGGCCGAGCGCGACTACGTGGGGCAGGCGCGCAAGGTGCGCGCCGCCGTGATGGTCGTGCACGGGCTCAACGACTGGAACGTCAAGATCAAGAACTCGGTGCAGTGGTGGAACGCGCTGAAGGAGACCGGCGTCCCGCTGAAGCTGTGGCTGCACCAGGGCGACCACTCGACGCCGTTCCGCTGGCGGGTCGAGGAGTGGCTGCGGCAGACGCTGCACTGGTTCGACCGGTACCTGTACGGCGTCCGCAACGGGATCGAGCACGAGCCGCGCGTCGACGTCCAGCACGCGGACGGGACGTGGGAGACGGCGCGCGACTGGCCCGTCCCCGGCACCCGCACCGTCCCGGTCGCGCTGAACGCCGGGCCGTCCGGGCAGCCGGGCGCCCTCGGCCCCCGGCCCCGGCCCGGTGCGCCCCAGTCGTTCACCGACGAGGGCCGGACCCGCACCGCCGAGCAGCTCCTCGCCAATGAGGACCGGGCCGACCCGAACCGGCTCGCCTACCTGACCGGGCCGCTGCCCGGCGCCGTCCGGATCGACGGCGTCCCGTCGGTGTCGCTGCGGGCCTCGATCGACGGCCGGTCGCCGTACCTGACGGCGCTGCTGGTCGACTACGGCACCGGCACCCGCCCCACCGGCGCCCGCGTGAGCACCGGCGAGCAGGTCTGCTACGGCCAGAGCGTGCCGGGCGACTCCGGCTGCACGACCCGGCAGGAGCTGCGGATGGAGACCGCCCCCTACAAGATCATCACGCGGGGCTGGCTGGACGTCCGGAACCGGCACGGCTTCAGCCGCAGCGAGCCGGTCGAGGCCGGGAGGACCTACACGTTCCGGTGGAGGCTCGAACCGGCCGACTACACCGTGGAGGCCGGCCACCGGCTCGGTGTGGTCCTGCTGTCCACCGACCACGACTACACGCTGCGCTACCCGGCCGGGACCGGGGTCGCGGTGCGGCCCGGCGTCAGCCGCGTGCTGCTGCCGCTGGCGCGCGGCGGCCGGGAGCACCTGGGATAGCGGCCCTGGGAGGCGGGCCAAGGCGGGCCCGCCTCCCAGCAGGTCACCTGCCGAACATCTCGCGGAGGCGGCCGGTCTGCTCGCGGCGCTCCGCGGCGCACTGCTGCTCCAGGGTGTTCTCGGCGGCCTCCCACAGCAGCCGCTTGGTCGCCACGGCCGCGCCGGGGTTCACCGCCAGCAGCGACGCCACCAGGTCCCGGACGGCGGCGTCCAGGCCGTCGCGGGGTACGACGATCTCGGCGAGGCCGAGCCGGGCCGCCTCGTCGGCGAGGACCGTCCGCGCGGTCAGGCACAGCTCCAGCGCGCGCCCGATGCCGACGATCTCCACCAGCGGCTTGGTGCCGGTCAGGTCGGGGACGAGCCCGAGCGCGGGCTCCTTCATGCAGAACCTGGCGTCGTCGGCCACGACCCGGATGTCGCAGGCCAGCGCCAGCTGGAAGCCGCCGCCGATCGCGTGCCCGTGCACGGCCGCGACCGTCACGATGTCGGGGCGCCGCAGCCAGGTGTAGCCCTCCTGCAGTTCCGCGATGAAGCGGTCGGTGGCCTCGGCGTCCGAGCCGTCGGCGAAGCCCTCGCCCTCCCCGGAGAACATGCCGAGGTCGATGCCCGCCGAGAAGCACGGGCCCGCGCCGCGCAGGACGACGACGCGCACGTCCGCGGGCAGGGAGCGGCCGATCGCGGCGAGCCCCCGCCAGGTGTCGAACGTCATGGCGTTGCGCCGCTCGGGCCGGTTCAGGGTGACGGTCGCGACGGCGCCGTCCACCGCCAGCCGCAGCCCGGCCCCGTCCAGGTCCGTCTTCCCCTGGCCGGTGCCTGCGATGGCCGCATCCGGCCGCCCCGTCGTCGCGTCCCCCACTGGTCTCCCTCTCGATGAGCGCGCCCGCGCCGGTACGGCGCGAGCATGGCGGGCCCGCCCCGCCGTCCACGGGGCGGGACCCGCTCGCCCGGTCCGCCGCCGCGACCGAACCCTACTCGGTCGGCCGCGGCGCCGGATCAGGCGGTGCGCTCATCCGGGGGCAGGGGTCCGGTCAGGACTTCTTGCCCCGGGTCGCGCCACCGCGACCGCGCAGGTTGACGCCGGACTCGGTCAGAATCCGGTGGATGAAACCGTACGAGCGGCCGGTGGCGGCTGCCAGGGCGCGGATGCTCTCGCCGGAGTCGTACCTCTTCTTCAGGTCCGCCGCCAGCTTGTCGCGCTCGGCACCGGTCACGCGGGTGCCCTTCTTAAGGGTCTCGGCCACGAGTACCTCCCGTAGTGATGTGGTGACCGCTGCGTTATCCCCCGCCATGATCAGTCATTCCCGGCTGTTCGGCTACCCACTCGGCCAGAAAAGATCTGCGGAAGTCACCTCGCAGGTCACGCGAGCGCCACCAGATCGGCAAACTCGTCACTCCAGATGTCTTCCACACCATCGGGGAGCAAAATCACTCTTTCCGGGGCGAGCGCGTCGACGGCGCCCTCGTCGTGGGTCACCAGGACGATGGCTCCGGCGAACGTCCGGAGGGCGCCGAGGATCTCCTCGCGGCTGGCCGGATCGAGGTTGTTGGTGGGCTCGTCCAGCAGCAGCACGTTGGCGCTCGACACCACCAGCATCGCCAGTGCCAGCCGGGTCTTCTCGCCGCCCGACAGGACCCCGGCGGGCTTGTCCACGTCGTCGCCGGAGAACAGGAACGAGCCGAGGATCTTGCGGACCTCGACGGGCGCCATGCCGGGCGCCGCCGACTGCATGTTCTCCAGGACGGAGCGCTCGACGTCCAGGGTCTCGTGCTCCTGCGCGTAGTAGCCGAGGCGCAGCCCGTGCCCGGCCACCACCGCCCCGGTGTCGGGCTTGTCGACGCCCGCGAGCATGCGCAGCAGGGTGGTCTTGCCGGCGCCGTTCAGGCCGAGGACGACGACGCGGCTGCCCCGGTCGACGGCCAGGTCCACGTCGGTGAAAATCTCCAAAGATCCGTACGATTTCGACAAACCCTCCGCGGTGAGGGGGGTCCGGCCGCACGGCGCCGGTTCCGGGAAGCGGATCTTGGCGACCTTGTCGGCCTGCCGCTCGCCCTCCACGCCCGCCAGCAGCTGCCGGGCGCGCCGGTCCATCTGCTGGGCCGCCTTGGCCTTGGTCGCCTTCGCGCGCATCTTGTCGGCCTGCGACAGCAGCGTCGCCGCCTGCCGGTGCGCGTTGGCCGACTCGCGCTTGCGGCGCCGCTCGTCGGTCTCGCGCTGGTCGAGGTACTTCTTCCAGCCGACGTTGTAGATGTCGACCACGCAGCGGTTGGCGTCCAGGTGGAACACCCGGTTGACGACCGCGCCCAGCAGCTCCACGTCGTGGCTGATCACGACCAGGCCGCCCTGGTGGCCCTTCAGGAAGTCGCGGAGCCACACGATCGAGTCGGCGTCCAGGTGGTTGGTCGGCTCGTCCAGCAGCAGGGTGTCGGCGCCGGAGAACAGGATGCGGGCCAGCTCGACGCGGCGCCGCTGGCCGCCCGACAGCGTCCCGAGCGGCTGCGCCATCACCCGGTCGGGCAGGCCGAGGCTGGAGGCGATGGAGGCGGCCTCGGCCTCCGCGCTGTAGCCGCCCAGCACGTGCAGGCGCTCCTCGAGGCGCCCGTAGCGGCGGACGGCCTTGTCCCGCTCGGCCCCGGTCTCGGCCGCCATGGCGTCCTCGGCGGCGCGCAGCTTGCGGATCACCTCGTCCAGCCCGCGGGCCGACAGGATCCGGTCGCGGGCCAGCTCCGCCAGGTCGACGCCGCGCGGGTCCTGCGGCAGGTAGCCGATCGTGCCGGAGGACGTCACGGCGCCCTGCGCGGGCACCGCCTCCCCGGCCAGCACCTTGGTGAGGGTGGTCTTGCCGGCGCCGTTGCGGCCGACGAAGCCGACCCGGTCACCGGGGTTGACCCGGAACGTGGCGGTCTCGATCAGCAGCCGGGACCCGGCGCGCAGCTCGATGTCTTTCGCGATGATCACAGTGACAGGGCTCCCCTGACGGACGGCTCGGTGGACAGGCGCACGAAACGGCGCGCCGCGCGGCCTCGCAGACCGCCGGCGCGCCCGGGGCGCTCTGTCAGTTCGGGAGCTGAACCATCCGCCCATTGTACGTGACCGGCCGAGCGGAGCTCGTCGTCTGAATGGTGGTGGGCGGGGCTGGAGGACGGTGAGGCCGGTCTCGGCCAGGGAGATTCGGTGGGGAAGGCATGTGTGAAGCGCTCACCGCGGGCCAGTATGAGGATGGCGGCGTGCGGCGGGACGGCACCGGGACCGGCGTTCCCGGCGTGGAGGAGGGTGAGTCGGATGACCCGGGTCACGGGCAACGTGCCGGAGGGGACCCCGAACTGGCTCGACATCGGCGTCCCCGACCTGGAGCGGGCGAAGACGTTCTACGGGACGCTCCTCGGCTGGCAGTTCCAGGACACCGGCCCCGAAGGGGGCCACTACAACATGTGCGTGCTGGGCGGCGAGCCCGTCGCCGGGATGATGCGCAACCCCGATGAGGGGCCAGGCGAGTACTGGTGGACCGTCTACTTCGCCGCCGACGACTGCGACGGGCTGGCCGAGCGCGCCGCCGGCGCGGGCGGGGAGGTCGTCGTCCCGCCCATGGACGTGATGGACCAGGGCCGCATGGCGATCGTCAGGGATCCGCAGGGCGGCCAGTTCGGGCTGTGGCAGGGCCGGGCCCACCCCGGCTCCCGGATCGTCAACGACCCGGGCTCGTTCACCTGGAACGACCTCTTCGCGCCCGACGCGGGGCCGGCCCGCGCGTTCTACACGGCGGTGTTCGGGTTCGAGCTGGAGCAGATCCCCGGCGGCATGGACTACACCGTGGTGCGCCGCGCGGGCGACGGCCGCTACATCGGCGGGATCCTCGGCGGCGAGGGCCTCGTCCTCGGCGGCGGCGAGGGCCCGGTCGCGTCGTGGCTCACCTACTTCGCGGTCGACGACCCCGACGCGGCGGTCCGCAAGGTCCGCGCCGGCGGCGGCTCGGTCGACGAGGAGCCCGTCGACACCCCGTACGGCCGCATGGCCACCGTCCGCGACCCGTTCGGGGTGCCGTTCCGGGTGATGAGGCCGGCGCCCCAGCCCGGGTCGTGACCGGTCTCCGCGGGCCCGGCCCGGCGCCGGGCCGGGCCCGCGGTTCATCCCGGCCGCGCGGCCGGCAGCCGCGGCCCCATCGGCTGGGGGAGCCGCGGGTGCCCGGACGGGCCGACCCAGA
>NZ_JBEYTW010000082.1:0-38995 GCF_040643275.1 Spirillospora sp. NPDC047418 | reverse complement strand
TCTTCTTGCGTCACAACTCGAAGATCATCGGGCGGCTGTCCTGCGTTACGAACCGGCCGCTACCAGCTCAAATCACGATCTCGGACTGCCGTACTTGCCGCCGTCCTCCCGCAGTGCGCTTGAGCAGGCGCAGTGATCAACGATCGTAGAGTGCCTTGAGTACGGGGTGGGAGTCTCGCACGTGCTCGAAGCGATAGTGCCGGCATGGTGGCCCTGGCCGGTGGCGACGGTGGTGATCTCGGGCCGACGGGGAGTGGGCATGGGCCGGGGCAGCGCCCCGCCTCTTGCGGCTTGCAGGGAGGACGGTTGACACGGATGGCTAATGGGATTAGCTTGTAGCTAACATCATTAGCCATATGGGGGATGTCGTGACCGAGTATCTGACCGTCGAGGGTGGCACTATCGCTTACGAGGTGGCGGGGGACGGGCCGCTGGTCGTTCTCGCGCACGGTATGGGTGACAGCCGTGCCGCGTACCGGGCCGTGATTCCGCCGCTGGTGGAGGCGGGTTACCGGGTCGCCGCGGTCGATTTGCGGGGTTGCGGCGAGTCGAGTGTCGACTGGCCCGAGTGGAGCCGCACCGCCATCGCCGGTGATCTGCTCGCCGTGATCCGCCACCTGGGCGGGCCGGCCGTGCTCGTCGGGCACTCGGTTTCGGGCGGCGCCGCCACCATCGCGGCGGCGCAGGAGCCTTCGCTGGTCAGCGCGGTGGTCGAGCTGGCGCCGTTCACCCGCAAGCAGTCGATCAAGCTCGGCGACCTGCGCGTGAAGCGCTTCCGGCAGGGCATGCTGCGGCTGCTCGGCACCGCGATGTTCGGCAGCACGCGGCTCTGGCGCTCCTACCTCGACGTCGCCTACCCGGGCGCGAAGCCGGCCCACTGGGACGAGCGGCTCGCCCGCATCGACTCCCTGATGAGCGAGCCGGGCCGGATGAAGGCCATGCAGGGCATGGGCCGCAGCGCCCCGGTCGACGCCGGCGCGCAGCTCGGCAACGTCCGGTGCCCGGTCCTGGTGGTGGAGGGCACGCTCGACCCCGACTGGGCCGACCCGCACGCCGAGGGAACGGCGATCGTCGCCGCCCTGCCGTCCGGCCTCGGCCGCCTGGAGATGATCGAGGGGGCCGGGCACTACCCGCACGACCAGTTCCCCGACCGGGTCGTCTCCCTCATCCTCGGCTTCCTCAGCTCGGAGGGCGCCCGTGCCTAGGGCTGGACTCGACCCGGCAGCCGTGGTCGCGGCCGGCGCCGCTCTGGCGGACGAGGTGGGCCCGGCCAGGCTGACGATGGGCCTGCTGGCCGAACGGGTGGGGGTGCGCACCCCGTCCCTGTACAAGCACGTGCACGGCCTGGACGACCTCAACCGGCGCATCGCGGTCCTGGCCTTGAACGAGGCCGCCGACGCCGTCGGGGGCGCCATCCAAGGGTACGCGGGCCGCGACGCCCTCGCGGCCGCCGCGCGCGCGTTCCGCGCCTTCGTCGTGGCGCACCCCGGCCGGTACGCCGCGACGATAGGCGTGGAGCCGTCCGGCCCGGACGATCCGCTGGCCGCCGCGAGCAAGCGGCTGCTCAGCGCGTTCACCGCCGTCCTGCGCGGCTACGAGGTCCCGGAGTCCGACGTGGACCACGCTCTGCGCACGCTGCGCAGCCTGTGCCACGGCTTCGCCACGCTGCAGTCGGCCAACGGGTTCCAGTGGAGCGCCGACATCGACGACAGCTTCGAGTGGCTGATCGCCTTCGCCGACCGCGGCCTGTGCGCCATGTGCGACCGCCGCGAGGGCCCCGTCGCGGGCACTTCGCGCTCAGCCGCCGGGTCCGGGGCCGGACGCTACTTGCCGCGATCCGCGGAGTCGGACGGAGGCCGATGCGCGCGGTCGTAGGCCTCCTGTGACGCCGACACGTCGGCGAGGTGCGTGATCGACCATTCCTGCAGCGCGCTGAGCGGCTCGCGCAGGGTGCTGCCCGCCTCGGTGAGCGTGTACTCGACGCGGACCGGAACCTCCGGGTAGACGGTTCGGTGGACGAGCCCGTCCCGTTCGAGCCCGCGGAGCGTCTGGGTGAGCATCTTCTGCGAGATGCCCTCAATGCGGCGGCGCAGCTCCGAGAAGCGGGCGGGGCCGTCCCAGAGGGCGCCCACGATGAGCACCGTCCAGCGGTCGCCGATGCGATCCATGATGTGGCGGGTCGGGCAGTCCGCGCGGTAGGGGCTGCCCTGGAGCACGGGCTCGCCAGGTTGGGTCACCACGCAGTGCCTTCTTCCCGTTGGAGAGCTGCCCTCCTACGGTAATCGCAGGGCGTCGTCCGACGCCACTCGTCCCAGCGGGGGTTCGGCGGGGTCACCCGCCTGTGAGGGTGACGACCTTCAAACCGGGGGCCTTGTCGATTTCGCTGGTGCAGAAGCGTTCGGTCACCCACTGCTTCTTGGAGAAGAGGCGGGTCTGGTCGGCGTAGTGCGGGGACGTCGGGTCCGTCGACTGGGAGTAGGTGAGGAGGGTCCGGGTGTCGGGGCAGGCGTCGCCGTCGAACGAGACCACCTGGAGGTAACTGGACCCTGTGGTGATCTCCGTGTAGCCCTTGCCCGGCATCCACGTGCCTTCGACCTTGTTGAGGATGCCTAGGTTCTCGGTGCCGCCGCCGATCGGGATCCTCTCGCCGTTGCGGGTGACGTACTGGTGGCCGCCGAGCGGTGCGTCCAGGGGGATGTTCGACTTCTTCAACTCGTCGACCGCGTCCATCAGGGCCTTGCGTGCGGCCCAGGAGCCGGTGTTGAAGTCGCGCGGCGTGTTCACTGGGTCGGATGCGTCGAACGGCGTCTTCCACAGGTCCCACGCGGCGAGCGCCTTGCGCCAGTAGCGGTCGAAGAGGAGGGCGCCCCGACTATCAACGTTCGCGGTCCTGTCCCACTTGGCCAGGACGTCGCAGGGCTCGCCGAGGCGCATGTCGCGGCACATCTTCACCGTTCCGTCGGCGGCGAGTTCACCGGCGTGGTCGCGGTTCGCGAAGACGAGGTCCTGCATGTCGGCGCGGGTGAACTTGCTCTCGGCGAGCTGGTCCTGGACGGAGACGATGCCGCTCCTCGTGCGGAGGCTGCGGGCGGCCTTCTCGTCGCCGATGATGCGGTCGTAACCGGTCAGCGGCTTCTCCGGATTGGACAGCCAGTAGCTGTCGTTGGAGTTGGTCACGTAGTCGCCGCGGGTCAGCACCGGATACCGGTCGGGGTCGAGGATGCCCGGCTGGACGGTCCCCGGCGCCTTCCCCGGTGCGCAGGACGAGCGGGTGCCGTCCAGGATGGCGAGGCCCGCCTGCCGGAACGTGATGTGGCCGAGGAGGCTGTTGCAGCGGTCCGCGAACGCGTCCGTGACGTTCGGCAGCACCTGGATCTGGGCGAACAGCGCCTTGCCGCGCGAGTCGGCCGCGATGGTGTTCACCCAGGGCAGCCCCTGGGTCTGCTTCAGCGCACGCACCGCGTCGTCGGTCGTGCCGGCCTTGCCCAGGGCGAGGGACGTGTCCGCCAGACGCAGGTTGGTGGCGTTCGGGTCGGTGAGCGCGTAGGCGTTCCAGGTCGTCCACGGAAGCCCGATGGACGAGACCGACGTGACGATCGGCCCGTACCGGCTCCGCCACTGGGTCTTCGTGACCGGCTTGAGCGAGCCGTCCGGCTGCTTGGCCTGGACGGTGACCCGCCGCTGGGTCATCTTCTCGATCGTGCCGTCCACGAAGTAGGACGTCGGGTCGCCCGGCACCAGGCGCAGTTCGGTCAGGCTGAACGGGACGCCGGTCGCGACGGTGTGGCTCCACGCGAACGTCGCGGTGTGGCCGATGTTGACGGACGGCGAGCCGAGCAGGGCGGCGCCGCTCACGTTCAGCTTGCCGGGGATCGTCTGCTGCATCTGCCAGAAGCGCCGCCCGTTGTGCCACGGGTAGTGCGGGTTGCCGAGGAGCAGGCCGCGCCCGTTCGCCGTGGCGTCGCCGCCCACGGCGATGGCGTTGCTGCCCATGTCGGCGTTCGCCAGCAGCTTGCGGGCGCCCTCGGCGGCCTTCGCCGGCGACTGGGCCCTGGCGGGCGCGGCACCCGGAGGCGCCGCCTCGGTGATCTGGTCGGTGACCATGCCGGAGCCGCCGACCATGGCGAGGGCGTAGCCGCGCCGGTAGACGTCCAGTGGGGTGATGGGCCGCAGCCACGCGGCGCCCTTGCACGCCGGGTCGGTGACCTTGCCCTCACGCAGGTAGCGGTTGTAGCCGGCGGCCCAGCCCCGGCTGAGTTCGCGGACCTCCGCGCCGGGGCCGTAGGGCGCGGGCGTGGCGGCCAGCCGTTCGACGATCTTGCTGTCGTTGATGGCGGTGAAGAACACGTCGCTGGCCATGTTGGTGGACGCCGACGACAGCGCCCTGTCCGGGGAGCCGTCCGCGCCGAAGTACTTGGAGCGCTCCCCGCTCAGCGTGACGACGCCCTGGGCGAGCAGGCAGATGTCGTCCTTCGCCGCCGCGTAGCCGGTGCCGTAACCGAGGCCGGCATAGTCGCGCGCGGTGATGTGCGGGATTCCGTACTCGGTGTAGCGGATCGTCGCCGACATGGCGTGGTCGCCGGGCGTGGCGGCGGACGAGGTCACGGGCGTCAGGACGGCGGCGGTGACCACCGCGGCTCCCGCCACGCGCAGGACGGTACGCGACATGGGACTCCTTGATCACAGAAGTCCCGCAAAGTTCGCACAAGTGATCGTTCCTGGCAAGACCTACGGGACGAGGCCGGGCAGGTCGGCGGCGTGCTCCTGGAGGTAGGCGGCAAGGGTCGCGGGGATCAGGTCGATGGCGGCCAGGTCGGCGGGGGTGCACGGGACGAGGTCCGCGTCGTAGCGGCCCCGCGACGGGTCCTCGAATTCGGGGCCGTGCCGGCGAGACAGGTCCATCGACGTCAGCCGGCACACGTAGAAGGTGTTGAGGCGGTACACCTCGGGCGACTCCTCGCCGCACGCGAACACCTGCCGGACGGGGCCGGCGGTCGCGCCGAGCTCCTCGTCCAGCTCGCGGCGCAGCGCGGCCTCCGGGGACGCGTCGTCCGGCTCGATCCTGCCGCCCGGGGTCGTCCAATAGACGGGCCGGTCCGGGCGGGTGCGGCGCAGCAGGACCAGCGCGTCGCCGTCCAGCAGGAGGGCGCGCACCGCCCGGCGGATCCTCACGAGTTCAGATAGGCCAGGACGGCGAGGACGCGGCGGTGGCCGCTGTCGGACGGCGGCAGCCCGAGCTTGGCGAACACGGCGCCGATGTGCTTGCCGACCGACCGCTCGGTGATGACGAGCGTGGTGGCGATCGTGGCGTTGCCGAGGCCCTGCGCCATCAGGCCGAGGACCTCGCGCTCGCGGGGCGTGAGCGCCTGCAGCGGGTCGCGGCGGGCGGTCATCAGCTGGGACACGACCTCGGGGTCGAGGGCGGTGCCGCCGGCGGCGACGCGGTCCAGGGCGTCCAGGAACTCGTCGACGCGGCCGACCCGATCCTTCAGCAGGTAGCCGATGCCTTCGGCGCCGCCCGCGAGCAGCTCGGCGGCGTAGGTCTCCTCGACGTACTGCGACAACACGAGCAGCGGCAGGCCGGGGATCCGCTTGCGGGCCTCGATCGCCGCGCGCAGCCCCTCGTCGCGGAAGCCGGGCGGCAGCCGCACGTCGAGGACGGCGGCGTCCGGACGGTGCTCCAGGATGGCGGGCAGCACCTCGGGTCCCTCGCCGGCGGCGGCGACGACCTCGTGCCCGCCCGCGTTCAGCAGCATGACGAGCCCCTCGCGGAGCAGGACGTTGTCCTCCGCGATCACGATCCGCACGGCAGCTCCACCTCGAGCGTCGTCCCTCCCCCGCCGGGGCTGTCGATGCGGGTCGTCCCGTCCAGCGCCGCCACCCGGCGGCGGATGCCCGCGAGGCCGCTGCCCCGGCCCGGGTCGGCCCCGCCCTTGCCATCATCGCGCACCCTGACGGTCAGGCCGCCGGGTTCACGGCGGACCGTGACCCAGCCGTGCCGGGCGCCGCTGTGCTTGGCGACGTTGGTGAGGGCCTCGGCGACGACGAAGTAGGCGGCGGCCTCGACGGCGGCGGGCGCGCGCCCGTCCCCGACGTCCGTCTCGATCGGGATCGGCTGCCCGGCGGCGAGCGCGCGCAGCGCCCCCGCGAGGCCCCGGTCGGACAGGATCGGCGGGTAGATGCCGCGGATCACCGTGCGCAACTGGGTCAGCGCCTCCTCGATGCCCTCGCGGGCCTCCAGGAACAGGGCGCGGGCCGCGTCGGGGTCGTCGCCGAACCGGCGGTCGGCGAGGCCGAGGCGCAGCGCGGCGGCGACGAGCTGCGCCTGCGTCCCGTCGTGCAGGTCGCGCTCGATGCGGCGCAGTTCGGCGCCGTGCGCCTCCAGGGCCTCGGCGCGGGTCTCGGTCAGCTCCTCGACCCGCTCGGTGAGGCTGGTGCGCCGGGTGGGGCCGAGCAGCGACGCGGCGAGCCGCGCCTGCCAGCGGGCGAGCCGCGGCAGCAGCCACAGCAGGATGAGCAGGTAGAGCGCCGCCTGGACGAACGGCATCGTCAGCGCCGTCGGCCAGTCGTCCAGCGTGACGATCGCCGACTGGGAGCCCTCGGGGGCCGCCCACCACCACAGGGGCAGCGACAGCGAGAACGGGATCGCCGGCCAGATCCCCACCGCCAGCACCGCGACGGGCAGGCCGGTGAGGCCGTGCGCGGCGAGCCACGCGGCGTCCCGCCAGGTCGTCCGGGACCGGGCCAGGCGGAGCCCCTCCGCCATCCCGTCGCCCGCCGCGCGGCGGTACGGCGCGGGGATCTCGCGGCCGAGCAGCCGTCCCGCCCGGCGCCGCTCGGCGTTCGCGAGGGCGCGCAGCGGCTTCACCGCCGACGGCAGCCACGGCAGCGCGGCGGGCAGCAGGACGGCCAGCACCAGCAGCGGGGCCAGCCCGAACAACGCGGGCACGGCGGTGCGGAGGGCGGCGGCCAACTCGCGGGTCGCCGCCGCGCTGCGTTCCAGTGCGCTTCTCATGTCACCTCACGAAAGACCGTAGGCGACCGCCGGACCCCGCGCAGCCGGGCCCGCACCCGGAACGGGGGTGTAGCCCGCTACACCATGTGTCCGGGACGGCCGAACCGCGCAGCCGGTCCCCCAGGCGGCCTCTCCGCCGTTACGATCGCCACTGGCATGCTCTGTACCGGAACGGCGTGAAATGGATGATGTGGAGGTCCGGCACCTGCCGGGCGACCTGCCGCAGCTGTTCGGCGACGGCGTCGGGGACGACGACGCCGCGCGGACGCTGTCGGTGCCGCTGCCCGACGGGGATCTGGTCTGGCCCGATCCCGGCTACCCGCAGCGGCGGCCGCTGCTGCGGCCGGCGCTGTGGCTGAGCGACGACCCCGTCCGCGGCGACCTGTGGGCCGCGCTGCGCGCCGAGCACGGCCGGTCGGGGCTCTGGCCGCTGTTGATGGACGAGTCCGACCAGCCCTGGGCGGCGGGCCAGATCGCGCCCGAGCCGGTGGGCGAGGTCGCCGACTACAACCCCCAGGCGTTCATGTACGAGGTGTGGACCGACTTCGCCGAGCAGGCGGCGGACGAGGACCTGGACGACCTCGCCCCGTACGGCCGGCACTGCCCCGGCCCCGCCCCGGCGGGCGTGCCGCTCGACGACCCGGACGCGATGGCCGACCGCTACGCCCGCGTCCTCGGCGCCCGCGGCCTCTCGCTGGGCCTGGTCGCGGTCGGCCGGGGCGCGGACGCGCTCACCGCCGTCGGCTGGCAGGGCGCCCTGAACCACAACGAGTGGACGGCGCCGCTGTCCGCCGTCCTGCGCAGCTGGGAGGACCGGTTCGGCGCCCGCGTCGTCGGGCTCGGGTTCAACACGCTGGAGCTCAGCGTCGCCGCGCCGCCGGTCACCACCCGGCAGGCCGTCCACGTCGCGGCCGAGCACTGGACGTTCTGCCCCGACATCCTGTTCCAGGGCCCCGGCACGCTCGCGGGCTACGCGGAGGAGATCCGCGGCAAGACCTACTGGTCGTTCTGGTGGGACTGAGAGGCGGGATGCGGGGCGGGATGCGGGGCGGAGGGGTCCTGTCCGGGGGCATCGCGGCGGCGATCGTCCTCACGCTGGCGGCCGATGTCACCGTGCTCGTCTCCCGGACGCGCGACGAGCCGCCCAAGGCCGGGAACCTCGTGTCGGTGGACCGGGACGCCGCCCCGCAGGCGCCGGCCGTCGCGCCGCTGACCC
Organism: Spirillospora sp. NPDC047418; assembly: GCF_040643275.1. Lineage (NCBI taxonomy): Bacteria > Bacillati > Actinomycetota > Actinomycetes > Streptosporangiales > Thermomonosporaceae > Spirillospora > Spirillospora sp. NPDC047418. Next base: position 30,764 of record NZ_JBEYTW010000082.1, on the reverse strand, counting down.
GCCGGTACACGCCGCACCTGCTGGTCGCCGGGACGTCCCCGCTGCCGCCGGGGACCGTCGAGCGGGCGCGGCGGCTCAAGGGCGTCGCCGGCCTCACCGTCGTGGACGCCGCGCGGGCCCGCGTCGGCGGGCGCCGGATGGGGCTGCTCGGCGTCGACCCGTCGGCGTTCCGGGCGTTCGCGCCGGAGGCGACCGCCGAGTCCGACCAGCTGTGGCAGACGGTCGCGTCCGGCGGGCTCGCCGTCTCCTTCGAGCAGAGCCGCGACGGGGGGCTGCCGCTCGGCGCGGTCGTTCCGGCGGGCCGCAGCACCGGCACCGGGCGGGTGCGCGTCGGCGCGTACGCCTCGATGGGCATCGGCGACATCGACGCCGTCGTGTCCCGCGCGCAGGCCCGCGCGCTGGGCCTGCCGGACGGGAACGCCCTGGTCATCAGCGCCCCGAAGGCCGACCCGGCGAAGCTGGCGAAGCGGCTGGAGAAGATCCTCCCGCGCGGCACGAAGGTGGCGGCGCTGGCCCCGGCCCGCAAGGCCGGGACGAAGCCGAAGCCGAAGGGCCGCCCGCAGGTGACCGGGCGGCCGGACGGGGCGGCGGGCGACCGGACGCCCATCACCGGCAACATGATGACGCCCACGATGCGGACCGCCCTGCTGGAGATCGCGGGGATGTTCGGCCCGTTCCCGGTGATCGGCTGCTACCGCTCGACCGGCGACCCGCAGGACCACGGCGACGGCCGCGCCTGCGACTTCATGGAGAGCACGGGCGGGCGGATGCCGAGCGCCGGCGCGCGGCGGCACGGCGAGCAGGTCGCCCGGTACGCGGTCGCGAACGCGCGGCGGCTCGGCATCTCCTACGTCATCTGGAGGCAGCACATCTGGAACGTGCGCGGCGGCGGCTGGCGGCCGATGGCCGACCGCGGCAGCATCACCCAGAACCACTACGACCACGTGCACATCTCGGTGCTGCGCTAGTGCCGGGCCAGGACCGGGCTGGTGCCGTGCTAATACCGCGCTAGTTCCGGGCCAGGTGCGGCGCCCGCGCGGGGCCGGGGGTCAGGGCAGTTCCTGCTCGCACCACACGACCTTGCCGCCGGCGGTGCGGCGCACGCCCCAGCGCCGGGCCAGCCGCCGCACGACGTGCAGGCCGCGGCCCGACTCCGGCATGTCGCCGTCCTCGTCGGGGAGGCGGACGCGGGGAGCGCCGTCGGCGGAGTCGAAGACCTCGCAGACGAGGCCGCCCTCCCGCACCACGCGCAGCGTGACCCGCCCGCCCGCGTGCTGGATCGCGTTGGTGACCAGCTCCGACACCAGCAGCATCGTGGAGTGGGTCAGCTCGTCGAGGTCCCAGCGGGCGAGCCGGTCCCGGACGAGCCCGCGGGCCCGGCGGACGGCGGCGGGCTCGGCGGGCAGCTCCCAGGTGGCGTGGTGGTCGGCGGGGATGCGCGCCAGCCGGGCGACCAGCATCGCGATGTCGTCGCGGTGCTGGTCGTGGTAGACGCCGTCGAGCGCCGCCTGGCACAGGTCCTCCAGGGGGCGGGCGGCGGCGCCCGGCCCGAACGTGGCGAGGAGGCGGGCGAGCCCGTCGTCGATGTCGCGGGTCCGGTTCTCCACCAGGCCGTCGGTGTAGAGGAACAGGAGCGTGCCGTCCTCGACGGTGAACTCGCGGGTCGCGATCGGGGTGTCGCCGCCGACGCCGAGCGGCGGCGCGGGCGGCACCGGCAGGTACTGAGAGGCGGCGCCGGGCGGGGCGAGCAGCGGCGGCAGGTGCCCGGCGCTGGCGACCTCGCACCGGCCGCTGACCGCGTCGTAGACGACGTAGGCGCAGGTGGCGAAGTGCGGTTCGCGCTCGCCGAGCACCGCCATCAGCGAGTCGAGCCGCTCCAGGGCCTCGGCGGGCGGCAGCTCCAGCCCGGCGAGGGTGTGGATCGCGGTGCGCAGCCGGCCCATCGTGACGGCGGCCTTCACGCCGTGCCCGGCGACGTCCCCGACGACGAGCGCGACGCGGGCGCCGGGCAGCGCGATCGACTCGTACCAGTCGCCGCCGACCTCGATGCGGCGGCTGCCCGGCAGGTAGCGGTGGTGCACCTCGACCGTCGACGGCGCCGACAGGCCCGTCGGCAGCAGGCTGCGCTGCAGGGTGAGCGCGGTGGCGCGCTCCCGCGAGTACTGGCGGGCGCTCTCCACGAAGATGGACGCCCGGTTGGCGAACTCCATCCCGATCTCGCTGTCGTAGGCGTCGAACGGCCGGTGCGCCGTGTTGCGGGTGCAGACGAAGAAGCCGAGGACGCCCGCCGCCGACACGATCGGGAGCAGCAGCATCGACGCGCCCTTGAGCAGGCCGGCGACCGGCGGGCGGCGCCACGCGCCGGCGAGCCGCGCCGCGCCCTCGCCGCCGAGGGCGCGCAGCACCGGCTCGCCCGACTCCAGGCACAGCGCGTGCGGGGTGCCCGGCGGGTAGACGAGGGACTCGCCGGTCGGGAACGTCGCGTCCCAGGCCGGGTCCTCGTCGTCGAACCCGATCGCCATCCGGCGCAGCTGCGGCCCGTCCGGGCCCTCCGGCGGCTCGTCGGCGTCGATGTGGCTCTCGGCGAGCAGCAGCGCGCCCGAATTGCAGAAATGCGGGACGAGGACGTCCATCAGCCCGCGGGCCAGCAGTTCCAGGTCGAGGGTGGAGCCGATGCGCGGCAGCGCGTCGTCCAGCAGCGCCCGGCGGATGACGGCCGGGTCGACGAACCGGTCGGCGAGCGGCACCGGCACCCGGATGACGGCGAGCGCCGCCGGCTCGGGCGCCGCGGCGCCCGCGAGACCGGCCGGGGCGGCGCCGCTCATGGGGTGGACGGTCACGACCGCGTCCAGCGTCCCGCCCGCCGGGGTCTCCACGGCGAGCATGGCGGTGCGCTCCCGGCCGGCCTTCAGCGCCTCCAGCAGCGGCTCCCGCGCGCCCGGGATCAGCTCGTCCAGGTAGGCGCCCACCAGGTCGTCCGCATTCCGGGCGAGAACGGCGGCGGCGTTGCGGTCGAAACTCAGAATTCTCCCCGACGATTCCATACCGAGAATGAGAATTCGGGTGGACGACTCCATCGCTCGATTATGGGACATCGGGCGGCCGGATGAGGCCGATACCGGAGGGGAAGCGTGTCCCTAACGGGGCCCGTGGGTCTCCGCCAGGAACTCCCGCCAGGTCCGCTTCCCGGTGGCGTGGCCGGGGGTGAGGTGGTGGCCCGCCCGGAAGCCGCGCCCGGCCTTCCCCGGCAGCGGCAGCGGCACCCGGACGGGGCGCCGCAGGCCGCGCGCCTCCAGGTAGCCGTCCAGCATCTCCGCCACGGTGAGCACCTCGGGGCCGCCCATGTCGTCGACCCGCCGCGCGGGCCCGGCGGCGAGCGCCAGTTCGGCGAGCCGCGCGGCGACCTCGGCGACGTCGACCGGCTGGTCGCGCAGCCCCTTCGGCACCCCGACCACACCGGGGACCTTGGTGAGGACGTTGAAGACCGCGTCGGGCAGCGTGTGGAACTGGGTGGCCCGCAGGATCGTGTACGGCAGCCCGGAGTCCTCGATGAGCTTCTCCACCGCGAACTTGGTCCGGTAGTAGCCGTAGGCGATCTTGTCGACTCCCACGATCGAGATGTAGACCAGGTGCGGGGCGCCCTGCCCGCGCGCGGCCTCGACCAGCCGGCGGGCCGCGGGCAGGTCCCGCTTGGCGTGCAGCGGGTCGCTGGCGCAGTGCACGATCGTCTCCGCGCCCTCGACCGCCGCGGCCACCCCCTCGCCGGTGTACAGGTCGCCCTTGTGCCAGGTGAGGTCGGCCTCCGGGTCCCTGTCGCGGCGGCTGAGCCCGTGCACGTCCGCGCCGGCCTCCCGCAGCAGCCGGACGACGGGCCGGCCCAGCGTTCCGGTGGCCCCGGTCACGAGAATCATCGGTTCCTCCTCGGTGTGTCGGACACGTCCAGCCAGACCGAATGGACGCCCCGAATGTGACATCCCGGCCGCGCCGCCGTCACGACGATCCGAAGACCTGCGGCGGCGGGACGGGCGTGACGATCTCCTCGCCGTCGCGCAGCGGCGCCGCGCCGGCGCAGAAGGCGGCGAGGTCGCCGCCGTCCATCACCCGGGCCCGGACGATGCCGCCGGCGGCGCGGCGGGTCAGCTCGGCGACCGGCAGCGGCTGCTGCGAACCGGCCACGATCAGGTTGCCGAACCGGCGGCCCCGCAGCACCCCGGGGTCGCCCATCAGCACCGTGTGCCGGAACACCGACCGGATCGTGGCGGCGACCCGGCGCGCGAACGGCAGCCGGAACCCGTCGGCGACGTTGGCCACGTAGACGCCGCCCGGCCGCAGCACCCGGGCCGCGTCCAGGACGAACTCGCGGGTCGCGAGCTCCGGCGGCATCGACGCCTCGGCGAACGCGTCCATCACCACCAGGTCGTCGGCGTCGTCGGCGAGCGCGGCGATGCCGGCGCGGCCGTCGGTGATGCGGATCCGGAGGCCGGGGACGCCCTTGACGGGCAGCCGCTCGCGGACGAGCTGCACCAGCTCCGCGTCCGGCTCCAGGACGATCTGCCGCGACCCCGGCCGGGTCGCGGCGATGTAGCGGGGCAGCGTGCAGCCGGCGCCGCCGATGTGCACCGCGTCGAACGCCTCGCCTTCCACGCCGGCGCAGTCGACCACGTCGCCGATCAGCCGCATGTACTCGAAGTCGAGGTAGGTGGGGTCGGACAGGTCGACGTAGGACTGCGGCACGCCGCCGACCAGCAGCATCCAGCCGCCGTCGCGGTCGGCGTCGCGCAGCAGTTCGGCCTCCCCGCCGGCGATCTCGTAGGTCCGCGGCGGGGAACCGTGCCTGCGCTTGCGTGCCATGCCCCCACCCTACGGACCCGTCCGGCGGCGCACCTCCCGGCCGTCAGGCTCGTTCGGTGAGCGCGGCCTCGGCCGCGAAATGGCAGGCGCTGGGGTGCGGCGAGCCGTCCCGCTCCGCCAGGGCCGGCACCTCCTCGGCGCAGACGTCCCGCGCCTTCCAGCAGCGGGTCCGGAACCGGCAGCCGGACGGCGGGTCCAGCGGCGACGGCGGCTCCCCCTCCAGCCGGATCTGGCCCGCCCAGCCCGGCGCGTCCGGGTCGGGCACCGGCACGGCCGACAGCAGCGCCTGCGTGTACGGGTGCGTCGGATGCTCGTAGATCTGCGCCGCGTCCCCGGTCTCGACGACCCTGCCCAGGTACATGACGGCGACGCGGTCGGAGATGTGCCGGACGGCGGCCAGGTCGTGCGCGATGAACACGTACGCCAGGCCCAGCTCGCGCTGCAGTTCGGCGAGCAGGTTCATCACCTGCGCCTGGACGGAGACGTCCAGCGCCGACACCGGCTCGTCGCACACCACCACCTCGGGGCGCAGGGCGAGGGCGCGGGCGATCCCGACGCGCTGGCGCTGCCCGCCGGAGAACTGGTGCGGGTACCGGGTGACGTGGTCGGGTTCGAGCCCGACCAGCTCCAGCAGTTCCTGGACGCGCCTGCGCCGCTCCCCCTTCGGCGCGGCGGCGGGGTGGATCGCGAACGGCTCGCCGACGATGTCGCCGACCGTCATCCGGGGGTCGAGGGAGGAGTACGGGTCCTGCATCACCAGCTGGATGCGGCGGCGCAGCGCCCGCAGCTCGGACTTCGGCAGCGCGAAGACGTCCCGGCCGTCGAAGCGGACCGTCCCGGCGGTGGGGCGTTCGGCGGCGAGCAGCAGCTTGGCCAGCGTCGACTTCCCGCAGCCGGACTCGCCGACGACGCCGAGCGTCTCGCCGCGGCGCAGCTCCAGGTCGACGCCGTCCACGGCCTTGACCTGGCCGACCGCCCGCTTGACCAGCACGCCCCGGGTCACCGGGTAGTGCTTGACGAGCCCCTCCACCCGCAGGATCGGCGCACCGCCCCGCTCCGGCGCCTCGCGCGGGCCGGGCGCCTCGCGCGGGCCGGCTGCTTCATTCGGGTCCGGCACCGTGGACCTCCTCGGCGAAGTGGCAGGCGGCCTCGTGGCCGGGCGCGACGGTGACCAGCGGCGGCCGCTCCGCCGCGCAGCGCGCCTCGGCGCGCGGGCAGCGCGGCTGGAACGGGCAGCCGGGCGGGAGCGCAGCCGGGTTCGGCGGCGCCCCCTTGATCGGGACGAGCGGCGCGCCGCGCCGGTCCAGGCGCGGCACCGACGCGAGCAGGCCCCGGGTGTAGGGGTGCGCCGGCCGCGCGTACAGCTCCCGGGCCGGGGCCTGCTCGGCGACCGACCCCGCGTACATGACGACGATCCGGTCGGCGACGCCGGCGACGACGCCGAGATCGTGGGTGATCAGCACCATGCCCATGCGCAGCTCGTCCTGGAGCCCGGCGAGCAGCCGCATGATCTGCGCCTGGACGGTCACGTCCAGCGCGGTGGTCGGCTCGTCGGCGATGAGGACGTCCGGCTCCAGCGCCAGCGCCATCGCGATCATGATGCGCTGCCGCATGCCGCCGGAGAACTGGTGCGGGTAGTCGCCGAGCCGTTTGGCGGCAGACGGGATCCGCACCCGCTCCATCAGCTCGACGGCCCTGTCGCGGGCCGCCCTCCGGCCGAGCCCGCGGTGCACCCGGTACATCTCGCGGAGCTGGTCGCCGACGGTGAACACCGGGTTCAGCGCGGTCAGCGCGTCCTGGAAGATCATCGAGATGCGGTCGCCCCGGTAGGCGCGGCGGCGCCGCTCGGGCAGGCCGAGCAGCTCCTCGCCGCGCAGCCGCACCGAACCGCGCTCGACGCGGGCGGGCGGCACGTCCAGGATGCCCATGACGGCCTGGGCGGCGACGCTCTTGCCCGACCCGGACTCGCCGAGGATCGCGAGCGTCTCCCCCTCGTCGAGGGTGTACGACAGGCCGTTCACCGCGTGGACGTCCCGGCCGCGCACCCGGAACCGGACGTGCAGGTCGTCGACGCTGAGCAGCGGCGCCGGCGGCGGCGCCGGGTCGTCCTTCAGGTCAGTGAGCATCGGTCACCGCAGCTTCGGGTCGAGGGCGTCGCGGGCGGCGTCGCCGAGCATCAGGAAGCTCAGCACCGTCGCCGACAGGAACACGGCGGGGAAGACCAGCAGGTGCGGGTGGTCGATGAACGCGTCCTTCGCCTGGTTGAGCTGGAGCCCCCAGGAGACCTCCGGGTACTGCAGGCCGACGCCGAGGAAGTCCAGCGTCGCCTCCCCCACGATCACGTTGCCGACGTTGAGGGTGGCGACCACGATCACCGGGGCGATCGCGTTCGGCAGGATGTGCCGCGCCATGATCCGCGCGTCGGACGCGCCGAGCAGCCGCGCCGCCTGCACGTAGTCGGCGTCCCGGACGGAGATGACCTGCCCCCGCATGATGCGGATCATCGTCGTCCAGCCGAGCAGCACCAGGACCAGCGTCATCGCCCACACGCCGTGCGAGGGGAACGCCACGAGGATCACCGTGGCGCCGAGCACGAACGGCAGCCCGAAGAACACGTCGGTGAGCCGCGCGATCAGGGCATCCAGGAGGCCGCCGTAGTAGCCGGCGAGCAGCCCGAACGCGAGCGCGATCGCCAGCGCGAACAGGGTGACGGCGACGCCGATCAGCAGCGTCGGGCGGGCGCCGTGCACGACGTGCGCGTAGTAGTCGCAGCCGGCGAGGTCGGTGCCGAACCAGTGGTCGCCGGACGGCCCGAGCTTGGCGGCGTTCGGGTCGCAGCCCTGGTTGACGTCCCTGGCGGTGAACAGCCGCGGCAGCGCCGCCATCACCGCCACGACCGCGAGGATCGCCACCGACCCCCAGAACACCCAGCGGCGCCGCAGGTCGCGCCACGCGTCGTCCCACAGCGAGGCCCGGCCGATCTCGCCGCCCGCGACGGCGACCGCCGCGGCGCTCGTCCCGGCCGCGCCGGCCTCGGGTCCCGGCTCGGCGCCGGGCGGCGGCCCGGCGTCCGGCTCCTTGATCGTCATGCCCGCCTCACTCGTACCTGATCCGCGGGTCGAGCACCCCGTACAGCAGGTCCACGACCAGGTTGACCAGCAGGAAGATCAGCACCAGCACGGTGACCGCGCCGACCACGACCGGGCCCTCCTTCAGCTGGATCGACTGGAACACCTGCTGCCCGATGCCCGGCAGGTTGAAGATGCCCTCGGTCACGACCGCGCCGCCCATCAGGTTCCCGAAGTCGACGCCGAGGTAGGTGACGACCGGGATCAGCGAGTTGCGCAGCGCGTGCCGGCCGACCACCCGGGCCCGCGACAGGCCCTTGGCGTTCGCGGTGCGCACGTAGTCGGCCCGCAGGTTCTCCGACAGGCTCGTCCGGGTCAGCCGCGCCACGTACGACAGGCCGAGCGAGCCGAGCACGATGCCGGGCAGCAGGTAGCTCACCGGCCAGCCCTCGTCCGTCCCGGCCGTGGGGAAGATCTGCCAGTGCAGCCCGAACAGCAGTTGCGCGGCGTACCCGAGGACGAACACCGGCACGGCGATCACCAGCGTCGTCCCGCCGAGGACGAGGGTGTCGGCGAGCTTGCCGCGGCGCAGGCCCGCCCATGTGCCGAGCGCGATCCCGATGGCCAGCTCGAAGATCCACGCGGTGAGGGCGAGCTGCGCGGTGACCGTCCACCGGCCGCTGAGCATCTCCGACACGCTCTGGCCCGTGTAGTTCTCGCCCAGGTCGCCCTGGACGAGGCCCCACATGTACTTCGCGTACTGCACCAGCAGCGGGTCGTTCAGGTTGTACCGGTCCCGGAGCGTCTGCAGGACGTTCTCCGGGACCGGTTTGTCCCCGGCGAGCGCCTGGATCGGGTCGCCCGGAAGCGCGAACACCATCACGTAGATGAGCAGCGTCGTGCCGATGAAGACGGGGACCGCCTGCAGGAGCCGCCGTAGGACGTAACGCCACATCGCCGGTTACTTCACCGTCACATCCGTCGCGACCAGACCCGTGGAGAACGGAGTGATCGTGACGTTGTCGACGTTCTCGGAGCGGCCGCCCTGCCCCGCCCACGTCCAGAGCGGGATCATCGGCATCTCCTGGATCGCGATGTCCTCGGCCTGGTTGTAGAGCGCGATGGCCTGCTGCTGGTCGGCCGAGCGGTTGGCCTGGGCGATGAGGTCGTTGAACTCCTTGTTGTCCCAGCCCATGCGGTTGTCCGGGCCCCACATGTTCTCCAGGTAGTTCTGGGGGCTCGGGTAGTCGGCCTCCCAGTTCTGCCGGTACGGGCCCTTCTCCGAGTGCTCCCGCAGCATGGAGAAGTAGTCGGACGCGGGCACCTGGCGGAACTGGATGTCGGTGATGCCGAGGTTGTCGCGCAGCGAGTTCGCGACGATCCGCATCCACTGCGCGTAGGTCGGCTGCGCGTTGGAGAAGTACAGCTCCATCGTCCCCTTGAACCCGCCGGCCTTGGCGAACAGCTGCTTGGCCTTCGCGGGGTCATAGGTGCACAGCTCGCCGCACGCGTTGTCGCGGTGGCCCGGGATGATGGACGGGACGAGCGAGTCGGCGGGGAAGTAGTCGCCGTTGTAGACCGCCTTGTTGACGCCCTGGCGGTCGATGACCATCGAGATGGCCTTGCGCAGGTCGGGGTTGTCGAACCGCTTGTCGAACAGCGGGAAGCCGAGGTAGTCGGTGGTGCTCATCTTCCGGGCGAGGAACCGGTCCCCGAGCAGCCGCTTCGCCTCGGGCACCTTCGCGGCCGGGATGGTCTGCAGCACGTCGATCCGGCCGGCGCGCAGATCGGTGTAGGCCGTGTCGGCGCTGGAGTAGCTCTTCCAGGTCACGCCCTTGTTCTTCGGCTTGCGCGGCCCGGTGTACCCGGGGAAGGCGACGAGCTTGATCTGCTTGTTGCGCTCCCAGTTGCCGTCCATCATGTACGGCCCGTTGCCGATCGGATGCTCGTCGAACGCCTTCAGGTCCTTCAGCCCCGCCTTCGGCATCGGCGCGTACGCCGGATACGTCAGCAGCAGCGGGAACTGGCTGAACGGCGCGTTGAGCGTGACCTTCATCGCGTCGGGCCCGGTCACCTCCACGCCCGACAGCGTGTCGGCCTCCGGCTTGGCGTTCTCGTCCTCGGGGTTCATCTCCTCGTACCCCTTGATGTACGAGAAGTAGGAGTTGGCGCCCATGGCGTTCGGGCCGTACGCGGCGCTGTTCCAGGCGTCCGCGAAGCTCTGCGCGGTGACCGGCTCCCCGTTGTGGAACTTCTGCCCCGGCCGGACCTTGACCGTCCAGACCTTCTGGTCGTCGGACGTGACGGACTCGGCGGCCAGCGGCGCGGCCTTCCCGTCCGCGGTGAGCGTCATCAGGTTGTCGAACAGCTCGGTGATCACGTCGAAGGAGTAGCTGCTGGTGGTGTTGGCGGGCACCAGGTGATCGGGCTCGGAGTGGCCGACGGTGAACGTCCCGTCGCCGGCCCCCGCCTCGTCCCCGCCGCACCCCGACAGCCCCAGCGACGCGGCGAGCACCACCGCGGCGACCCCCGCCACCCTCCTCCGGACACCCCTCTGGCTGGTCATGCTCCTCCTCGGCCCAGTCACGCCGTGGCGCCGCGGGCGCTTGGCCGCCCGCCGCACCTAGATTGCTCGCAGCGTCGTACCGCCGGTGACCGTTTGGACACACCGCTGACGGAGTCGAAACCGGATCGAGACGTTCTTGATCATGCATCCCCCCATCCCGCCCGAACCCACCCCGACCAGACCCCCCGCCCCATTTCCACCCCCATTGACACCGCCCGCCTCTCGGGGAAAATGAACCCTCATTGCAGACAACCGGGGGGCGAGGCGGCGGATCGGGGGGTGCGGTGGACGGCGAGGTCGGGCGGATCTGTGCTGATCTCATCCGGTTCGACACCACGAACCGGGGTGAGGGGGCGGCGCGTCCGGAGCGGCCGGCGGCGGAGTACGTCGCCGGGCTGCTGGACGAGGCCGGTGTCGAGGCGAAGATCGTCGAATCGGCGCCGGGACGGGCGAGCGTGCTGGCGCGCGTCGCGGGCACCGATCCCTCCCATCCCGCCTTCCTGATCCACGGGCACCTCGACGTCGTGCCCGCCGACGCGGCCGACTGGGCGGTGCCGCCGTTCTCCGGCGAGGTGCGCGACGGGTGCGTGTGGGGGCGCGGCGCGGTGGACATGAAGGGCAGCCTCGCGATGACCCTCGCGGTCGTCCGGCGGCGGCTGCGCGAGGGGCGCCGCACGCGCGGCGACCTGGTGCTGGCGTTCCTCGCGGACGAGGAGTGCACCGGCGAGTACGGGTCCCGGTACGTCGCGCGGGAGCACCGGGAGTTCTTCGCGGGGTGCACGGAGGCGATCAGCGAGTCCGGCGGGTTCAGCGTGGACGCGGGCGGGACGCGGATCTACCCGATCGCGACGGGCGAGCGCGGCACCATGTGGATGCGGCTGACGGCGCGCGGCACGGCCGGGCACGGCTCCAAGCCGGCGCCCGACAACGCGGTCGCCGAGATCGCGCACGCCGTGTCCCGCATCGCCGCGCACGCCTGGCCCGTCCGCCTCACCCCGGGCGTGCGGGCCCTGCTGGACGGCCTGGCGGACGCGCTCGGCACCACCATCGACCACGACCGCCTCGACGCCGAGGCCGCACGCCTCGGCCGCGCCGGCCACCTGTTCGCCGGGACGATCCGCAACTCGGCCAACCCGACCCGGCTCGACGCCGGATACAAGGTCAACGTCGTGCCCGGGACCGCGACCGCGCAGGTCGACGGCCGCTACCTGCCCGGCACCGGTGAGGAGTTCCTCGCCGTGATCGACCGGCTGCTCGGCCCGAAGGTCGCGCGCGAGTTCATCAACCACGAGGAGGCGCCCGCCGCCGACCCGGCCGGGCCGACGTTCGCCGCCCTGGCGGGCGCGCTCCGCACCGAGGACCCGCTCGCCCGCCCCGTCCCGTACGTGATGGCGGGCGGCACCGACGCGAAGTCGTTCCACCGCATCGGCATCACGAGCTTCGGCTTCGCCCCCCTCCTCCTCGGCCCCGGCCTCGACTACTTCGGCATGTTCCACGGCATCGACGAGCGCGTCCCCCTGGACGGCCTCGCCTTCGGCACCCGCGTCCTGGACCACTTCCTCACCACCCGCTGACCTCAACGGCCATCGACCAGCCGGCGGCCGTCGGCCGGGGCGGTTGGCGTGCCACGGGCGGCCCGGCCGCGGGTGGGCGGCCGGGGCGCGTGGGCCGGGTGGGTCACTGGGACTTCTGGTAGGTCCTTATCGAGTAGATGGCCAGGGCCACGGTGGCGACGGTCAAGGCCAGCAGCCAGGTGCCGTGCATGGCGGCCGAGGGCCAGTCGGGGGTGGCGGACAGGGCCCCGCGGGAGGTGTCCAGGGCCCAGCTCACCGGGTTGGCGGTGGCGACGTGCCGGATCCAGGACGGCATCAGGTCCTTGGGCATGAACGCCGAGGACAGGAAGGTGAGAGGCAGCAGCAGCATCACGTTCAGGCCGATGATGGTGTTGCGGTCCCGGACGAGCAGCGCGAGCGTGTTCGACAGCGCGGCGAGGACGACGCCGATCAGTACCGCGGCGGCGACGAGGACCGCGAGCCCGGTGGGGCCGCCGGGGTAGTCGGCGCCGGCCGCCCAGCCCAGCAGGATGATCACGAGGGACTGGAAGGCCGTGCTGAGGGCCTGCTCGATGACGCCGGCGTTCACCAGGGCGCCGCGGCGCACCGGGGTGACCAGGAAGCGGTTCAGGGTGCCGCGCTCGATCTCGTCCATGGTGGCCATCCCGGCGAACGAGTTCAGCGACACCGCGTTCATGATCACGACGCCGGGGACGATGTAGTCGAGGTAGGACCGGGCGCCGAAGCCGGGGAGTTCGGCGACCCCCTGGAACAGCTCGCCGAACAGGAACAGCCAGATCATCGGCTGCGCCAGCGTCATGACGAGGACGGCGGGGTTGCGCGCCAGCGCCGACAGCCGCCGGTGGGTCATCCACCAGGTTCCGGCCGGCAGGCCGGTCGGGAGGGCGCTCATCGGGCGCCTCCGGCGGTGACGGGCTCGGCGTCGGCGAGGCGGCGTCCGGCGTAGCGGAGGTAGACGTCGTCGAGGGACGGCCGCGCGACGGTCGCCGCGGCGGCGGGGACGCCGGCCTGGTCGAGGGCGGCGAGGAGGGCCGGCACCGCGGATGCGCCGTCGGCCGTGCGGGCGCTGAGGCGGCGCCCGTCCAGGGTGATCTCGCCGATGCCGGGCAGCCGCCCGAGGGCCTCCCGGACCAGGGGCCCGGGCGGCGCATCCCGCCATTCGACGTGGACGGCGTCGCCGTGCAGTTCGCCCTTGAGGCCGTCGGGGGTGCCGGTCACGACGACGCGGCCCTGGTCCACGATCGCCAGCCGCCCGGCGAGGCGGTCGGCCTCGTCCAGGTAGTGGGTGGTCAGCAGGATGGCGAGGTCGTCGTCGCCGGCGAGCCGGGCGATCTCGGCCCACAGGGACGCGCGGGCCTCCGGGTCGAGCCCGGTGGTCGGCTCGTCCAGGAAGAGGACCCGCGGGCGGTGGACGAGCCCGAGGGCGACGTCGAGGCGCCGCCGCATGCCGCCCGAGTAGGTCTTCACGGGACGGCCCGCCGCGTCCTCGAGGCCGAAACGGGCGAGCAGTTCGGCGGCGCGGCGGCGCGCCCGCGCCCCCGGCAGCCCGTACAGGCGCCCCTGCAGGACCAGGTTGTCGCGGCCGCTCGCGTCGGGGTCGGCGCCGGACTTCTGCGACACGACGCCGATGACGCGCCGGACCCGGCCGGGCCTGCGCAGGACGTCGTGCCCGGCGACGGCGGCGGTGCCCGCGTCCGGCCGGATCAGCGTGGTGAGGATCTTGACGGTGGTGGACTTGCCCGCCCCGTTGGGGCCGAGCAGCCCGAGGATCTCGCCCGGCCCGACCGTGATGGACAGCCCGTCCAGGGCCCGGACGTCGCCGGGGTAGTTCTTCACGAGGCCCTCGGCCTCGATGGCATGCGCCATGGTCTCCTCCGTTGCAGCGCAACGTGCTCGACGGAGGGGTCCCGGATAGGCTTGAGTCGCGTGCTCGCCGCCAGGTCCCGCTCCGCGTGGGTTCTCGGTGGTGGGTTCTCCGGCCCGGTGGTGGTGTTGCCGCACCGCCGCCGGGCCGTCTCGCCGGCTACTCCCCGGGGGCTCCCCTCTCCGCCAGTGCGGCGATCTCGGGCGGCATCTCACCGGTCCGGTGGAACGCCCGCCACAGGTCGAGGCCGGGCAGCGTGCCGTCCTCGATCTCGGCGAGGAAGCCGCGCACCCACGCCGCCTCCGCGCGCCGGATGGCGAGGTCGTACTCCTCCTCGATCAGGAAGATGCGCGGGACCTCGGTCTCGGCCGCCAGCGCGGCCTCGTCGCCGGCGATCTGCCGCTCCATCGTGCCGAGGCGCCGGCGCAGCAGCCCGGCCACCTCGTCCGGCGCCAGGGCGCCGAGGACCGACAGCCCGGCCTCGAAGCGCGGCACGTCCCGCTCGGGCACCGTGATCAGCTCGCGGACCCAGTCGGCGAGCTCCCGCGTGCCGGCGTCGGTGATGCGGTAGACGGTGCGCTCCGGCCGCGCCCCCTCGCGGGCGCTGCCCTCGACGGCCAGGAAGCCGTGCTTCTCCAGGTTGCCCACGACGGTGTAGAGCGAGCCCCACTTGATGTCCATGTCGCGCTCCTTTCCGCGCGCACGCATCAGGGCGGCCATCTCGTACGGGTGCATCGGCCTGGCGGAGACCGTGGACAGCACGGCGAGCCCCAGGAGGTTGCCCACCTTGCGCCGCTTGGCCATCTCGCCCTCCTCGTACACGAGTACTCGTAGACGAGTATTGCAGGTGCGCTCCACGCCGTCCACCCCGGTCCGCGAGATCCGGAGGGGGTAGAGAACACTGCGTGGACTTCTCCAGTGCGGCCGACGAGCTCTACGGCGTCCGGCCCGCGGACTTCGTGGCGACCCGCAAGCGGCTTGCGCAGGGCGCCAAGCAGGACGGCGACGCGGCGCTCGCCGAGCGGATCCGCGCGCTGCGGCGTCCGACGCTGTCGGCGTGGGCGGTCAACCTGCTCGCCCGCTCCGCCGCCGGCGACCTGGACCGGCTGCTGGACGTGGGCGCCGAGATGCGCTCGGCATGGGGCTCGGGCACCGGCCTCGGCGACCTGGAGCGGCGCCGCGCCGAGCTGATCGCCTCGCTGGTGCGGTCCGCCGGCGACCTCGCGGCCGAGGCCGGCAACGCCCTGCGCGAGCAGGCCGTCCGCGAGGTGGAGGACACCCTCCAGGCCGCCACCGTGGACGACGCCATCGCCGGGGAGGTCCGCGAGGGACGCCTCTCCCAGCCGCGCAGCCACACCGGTTTCGTCCCCGCCGGGTTCCCCGTGGCCCCGCCGGACGAAGAGCGCCCCGCAAAGCCGGGACCGAAGCCGAAGCCGGAGAAGGCCGCTCCCGGGCGGGCCCCCGCCGAGGACGCCGGGAAGCCGGCCCGGCCGAAGGCGAAGGCGAACGTCACGCGGACGAGCGCCGCGCGGGCCCGCCGCGCGGAGGCGCTGGGCAGGCGCGCCGCGGAGGCCGAGCGCAGGCTGGCCGAGCGCGGGGAGCGGGCGGACGAGGCCAGGCGCGCGGCCGAGGACGCGTCCGCCGAGGTGGGGCGGCTCCGCCACGACCTGGACCGGGCCGTCGCCGCCCGGGACGCGGCGGCCCGCCGGGCGGAGCGCGCCGAGCAGAACCGGGCGCGGGCGCAGGAGGCGGCGCGCGAGGCCCGCACGGCCGCCGCCGAGGCCCGCCGCGCCGCCGACCGCGACGCCCGCCACGGCTGACCGCCACGGAACCGGCCACTGCGGGCGCAACCCCTCCGGACGCGACCATTGCGAGCGCAACCCCTCCGGGCGCGACCACCGCGGCAGCCTCGCCACCCCGGCGGCGAATCGGATGTTCGGCATGAAGTAGGTTCGACCAGAACGTCATTCGATAATCCGAGGGGGCGCGCGGTGACGGCACCGGTCGTGGAGCAGCCGACTGACTGGACCGAGCCGGGCGCTCATCCGGTGGTGCCGGGGGTGCACCGGATCCCCCTGGCGCTGCCCATCCCGTCGCTGCACGCGGTCAACGTGTACGTCATCGAGGACGCCGAGGGCCTGGTCGTCATCGACTCCGGCTGGGCGATGCCCGACACGCGCGCGTCGCTGGAGCGGGCCCTCCGCTCGCTCGGCCACGGGCTGGACGACGTGGCGCAGTTCCTCGTCACCCACGCGCACTGGGACCACTATTCGCAGGCCCTCGCGCTGCGCGAGTCGTTCGGGACGCGGGTGCGGATCGGCCGCGGCGAGCGGACGTCCATCGAGGCGTTCGACCTGCACCGCGGCCTGCACCCCCGGCAGGTCGAGATGCTGCGCCGCTGCGGCGCCGGCGCCCTCGCCGACGAGATCGCGGGCCTGCCGGTGGACCGTTCCGAGCGCGACGTCCCGCACACCCTGCCGGACGCCTGGCTGGACGACGGCGAGCGCGTCGGCCTGACCGCGCGCGGCCTGGACGTCTTCGCCACGCCGGGCCACACCCGCGGCCACATCGTGCTCCGCGACGCCGCCGAGGGGCTGCTGTTCGCGGGCGACCACATCCTGCCGCACATCACGCCGTCCATCGGGCTGGAGACCGAGCCGGAACCGAAGCCGCTGCGCAGCTACCTGGAGTCGCTGCGGCTGGTCCGCGGCATGCCGGACACGCTGCTGCTCCCCGCGCACGGCCCGGTGAAGGCGAGCGTGCACACCCGGATCGACGAGCTGGTGGAGCACCACGCCGAGCGCCTCGACGCCGCCGCCGCGCAGGTCCGCGCGGGCCGCGGCACGGCGTTCGAGGCCGCCGCGGCCATGCCGTGGACGCGCCGCAGGCGCGCGCTCGGCGACCTCGACGCGTTCAGCCGGATGCTGGCCGTCCTGGAGATCGAGGCGCACCTGGACGTGCTCGCCGACCGGGGCGTGCTGGACGCCCACGACGAGAACGGCGTCCGCCGCTACGCCGCGAAGGGCTGACCCGCCCCCGGGCGCCGGGAATCGGCCGGGTTACGCTGATCCTCCGCTTTCCCCGGCCGAAGGAGCGGCGATGACGCTCGCCCCCGAGTTCACCGCGATCACGTCACCGGAGGAGCTGCGCGAACTCCTCGGCGCGCCGATGCGAAGGGCGATCGACAAGGAGCGCCGCACGCTGCACGCCTGGGACCGGGAGTGGCTCGCCCGCGCTCCGATCTGCCTGATCTCCACCAGCGACGCGGACGGCAACTGCGACGTCTCCCCCAAGGGCGACCCGCCCGGGTTCGTGCACGTCATCGACGACACGACGATCGCCATCCCGGACCGTCCCGGCAACCGCCGCGCCGACGGGTTCATGAACGTGCTGGGCAACCCGCACGTCGGGCTGATCTTCCTGATCCCTGGCCGCGGCGAGACCCTGCGGATCAACGGCCGCGCGACGCTCGTCCGCGAGGCCCCGTTCTTCGACGAGATGATCGTCAAGGGCAACCGCCCTGCCCTCGCCCTGGTCGTGGACATCGAGCAGATCTTCTTCCACTGCGCGAAGGCGCTGATGCGCTCGAAGGTGTGGAAGCCGGAGACGTGGGACCCGGAGGCGCTGCCGTCGCACGCCCGGATCGTCAAGGACGTCCAGTACACCGAGGAGAACCTGGAGCAGTTGGAGGAGTACTACTCCGAGCGCAACTACTCCAAGAAGCTCTACGGCGCCTGACCCGGTGACCGGCCGGCCCGGCGGCCGGCGCTCGGCCGAACCCCCGCGCGCCGTGCGCGGGGGGTCGATCGGTGGTGCGGCCCGGTCAGCCGCTCTTGCGGCGGAACTGCCGCTGGTGATCGGCGCGCTCGTGCTTGCCGCGCACCTTCGAGCCGCTCCTGCCGGACTCGCCGGTGTTCTTGCCCGCCGCTCCGCGCTTGCGCTCCAGGGCCTCCCGGAACCTGCGCTTCACGTCGTCCTCGCCGTCGGCGGGCTCTCCTGACGTCTCGGCCATGCGGACCTCCAGCTCTCTTAGGGGCACCCCCCAGCCTCACATACCGCCGGGTGGATCGGCCATTCGGCCCCTCCCGGAAGATCAACTTGGGAGATTCCGCCGCAAACCGTGCCAGTGGTGATCGTTCTCTCCTAAGGTTTGTGCACGTGGAGCCCCAGACGCCGCAGGCAGAATCCGTCCCCGCGCATCCGCCGCTGGAGGCGCTCGCCGTCCAGCCACTGCTGAACCGCGACTTCGAGTCCCGGCCCGCCGTCTTCTACGAGCGGCTCCGCGAGGAGTACGGGCCCGTGGCGCCGGTGGACGTCCTCGGCGTCCCGGCGTGGCTCGTGATCGGCTACCCCCAGACCCTCGACATCCTGCGCGACACCCGCGGCATCTGGAGCAGGCGGGTGGAGAACTGGCGCCACTACCGGGACGGCGCCGTCCCGGCCGACTGGCCGATGCTGCCGGTGGTCGAGTCCGACAACTCGGCGTTCCGGGACGGCGCCGACTCGACCCGGCTGCGCAGCGCCTGGGCCGAGGGCCTGCGGCCGTACCAGGACCGCACCCGGCCCGAGGCCAAGGCGCTGGAGCAGGCCGTCCGGCGGCACGCCGACGAGCTGATCACCGTGCTGTCGGAGAACGGCGGCCCGTCCGGCTGGGCCGACCTGTCCGCCCAGTACGCGCGGCCGCTGCCGCTGATGGTGATCGGGCGGCTGCTCGGCACGGGCGGCGACGGGGACGACGAGCTGATCATCGACCTGTGGCGGGTGATGGACGCCGGCCCGGACGCGCAGGAGGCCTCGGCCCGGCTGCTCGCCCGGGTCGCCGACGTCTGCGCGGCCCGCACGGCCTCCCCCGGCGCGGACCTGCCGTCCTTCATGCTCGGCGCGGTCCCGGACCTGACCGCCGAGGAGCTGACCCGCGAGATGGCGATGATGACGGGCCTCGTCGGCGACGTGACGGGGACGCTGATCTGCAACACCATCACCGAGGTGCTGATCGGCGAGACGGGGGCGCGCGACAGCATGTCGGCCGGCATGCTCCAGGAGGCGATCAACCGGGCGTCGGCCGCGAACCCGCCGATGGCGAACCTGTCGTTCCGGTGGCCGAAGACCGACGTCCGCGTCGGGCGGTTCCAGATCGCGGCCGGCGACCCGGTCATGGTGTCGCCCGCCGCCGCGCACCTGGACCCGGCGTTCACCGCGTCCACCACGCCGGACTCCATCTACAGCTCCCGCGCCCACCTGGCCTGGAGCGCGGGCCCGCACGCCTGCCTCGGCCGCGACCTCGCCACCACGATCACGACGATCGCGGTGGAGCGGCTGTTCGACCGGTTCTCCTCGCTGCGGCCGGCGCTGCCCGCCGACCAGCTTCCGTGGCGCTCGTCCCCGCTGATGCGGGGGCTGCGGTCGCTGCCGGTCATCTACGAGATGGCGGGGAGCCCGCCGGAGCCGGGGCCCGCCGCGGCCGCCGATCCGGAGGAGGCCGCGGCCGAGACGGCGGCCGACGGGGGCGGGGCGAACTCGCTGGTGCGGCGCGTCCTGCGGCTGATGCGCCGGTCGTGACCGGCGGGGCCGCATGTTTGGACACGGGCGCCCGGGAACGTTCTCCCCGGTAGGCGCGCAGGGAGGACGAACGATGCCTGACATGAGCGACAAGCACGGCCCGAAACTCGACGACGAGATCGCCCGCGAGACGCAGGGCATGGTCCGCGGCGGGCACCCCACGCACGCCGAGGAGTTCAAGGAGACCGAGCCGTTCTCCGACGACGCCCCAGCCGACCCGACGCGGGCCGCCGCCGACGACCGGGAGGGCTCCCCGCCCGGGATGAGCGCGCAGGACGTCGAGGGCCGCAGCACCCTCGCCCGGATGCTCACCGGCGCCCGGTACCCGGCCCGCCCGAACGAGCTGATCCGGCACGCCGCCGAGGGCGGCGCGCCCGACGACGCGGTCGACCAGCTGCGGACACTGCCCAAGCGCGAGTACGAGAACGTCGCGGACGTCGCCGAGGAGCTCGGCTACGGCCGCGAGGAGCGCCGTTACTGACGACGCGCCCGGCGTTCGCGCAGCAGCGGGATCTGGCCGCCGGCGGCGACCAGGTCCCGCTGCCGTGCGGACAGGCGGTGCCGCGCCCGGTACGTCTCGCCCTTGGTGACGTTGCGGACGTCGATCTCGTTCCCGGCCTTCAGCGCCTCCCGGACGTTCTCGACGCGCAGCACGTCGCCCTGCTCGACGCGGTCGTAGTCGGCCTCGCCGGCGAACTCCAGGGGCAGGATCCCGAAGTTGACGAGGTTCTGCCAGTGGATCCGCGCGTACCCGCGGGCCAGCACGAGCCGCAGCCCGAGGTGGCGGGGCGCGATCGCGGCGTGCTCGCGGGACGAGCCCTGCCCGTAGTTGCGCCCGGCGACGACGGCGTGCGGCCCGGTCCCCCGGGCCCGCTCCGGGTAGCCCTCGTCGAGCTGGACGAAGGTGAAGTCGGCGAGCCGGGCGATGTCGCTGCGGAACGGCAGGGCCCGCGCGCCCGCCTGCAGGATCTCGTCGGTGGACACGTCGTCGCCGACCTTGATGACGACGGGGACCTCGAACTCGTCCGGGAGCGGGTCCAGTTCGGGCAGGACGCCGATGCTGGGCGCCTTGTCCAGTTCGACGCCGCGCGCCTCGTCCTCGGGCGGCGGGGCTTCGAGCATCGCGGTGTTGACGCTGGACTCCGCCGGGAGCCGGACGGCCGGCGGGGCCGCGCCGAGGTCGCGCGGGTCGGTGATCCGGCCGGTGAGGGCCGCGGCGGCGGCGGTCTCCGGCGAGCACAGCCAGACCAGGTCGTCCTTGGTGCCCGAGCGGCCGGGGAAGTTGCGCGGGACGGTCCGCAGGCTGTTGCGGCCGATGGCGGGCGCCTGCCCCATGCCGATGCAGCCCATGCAGCCCGTCTGGTGGATGCGGGCGCCGGCCTGGACGAGGTCGGCGGTGGCGCCCATGCGGGTCAGGTCGACGAGGATCTGCCGGGACGTCGGGTTCACGTCCAGTGACACCCGCGGGTGCACCTGGCGGCCCCGCACGATCGCCGCGACGGACGCGAAGTCGCGCAGCCCCGGGTTCGCCGACGACCCGACGACGACCTGGTGGACCTCCTCCCCCGCCGCCTCCCGCACCGGGACGACGTCGCCGGGCGAGCCGGGCCGGGCGATCAGCGGCTCCAGCTCCGACAGGTCGATCTCGTCGGTGACGTCGTAGGAGGCGTCCGGGTCGGCGGCGATCTCGGTGAAGTCGTCCTCGCGGCCCTCGGCGCGCAGGAACTCCAGGACCCGCTCGTCCGACGGGAACACCGTCGTCGTCGCGCCCAGCTCGGCGCCCATGTTGGCGATGACGTGCCGGTCCATCGCGGTGAGCGCCGCGATGCCGGGCCCGTGGTACTCGATGATCCGGTTGACGCCGCCGCGCACGCCGTGCCGCCGCAGCATCTCCAGGATCACGTCCTTGGCGCTCAGCCAGGGCGGCAGCTCCCCGGTCAGCCGGACGCCCCAGATCTCCGGCATCGTCACGTGCAGCGGCTCCCCGGCCATCGCCATCGCGACCTCCAGCCCGCCGACGCCGACCGCGAGCATGCCGAGCGACCCGGCCGCGCACGTGTGGGAGTCGGAGCCGACCATCGTCGCGCCGGGCACCCCGAACCGCTGCATGTGCGTCGGGTGCGACACGCCGTTGCCGGGTTTGGAGTACCAGAGCCCGTACCGGCGGGCGGCGGACCGCAGGAAGATGTGGTCGGCCATGTTGCGCTCGTCGGCCTGCAGCAGGTTGTGGTCGACGTACTGGACGGACACGTCCGTCCTGACCCGGTCCAGGTCGAGGGCCTCCAGCTCCAGCATCACCATCGTGCCGGTCGCGTCCTGGGTGAGCGTCTGGTCGACGCGGATCCCGATCTCGGTGCCGGGCGCCGTCTCGCCGCTCACCAGGTGCGACGCGATCAGCTTCCGGGCGACGTTGCGACCCCCCGTGCCGTTGGCCATGGTCCTCAGCTCCTCCGTTCGTCGTTGTCCGCGGGGACGCTCCCGATCCGGCGCGGTGCGCGGGCGGCCCGGTCGGCGGGCCGCCCGCACCAGTGGTTCAGCGCGTCGCGGATCTCGGCGGCGCGCCGGTCCGGGGAGGTCTCGTCGGTGGCCCACGCGATGTAGCCGTCCGGGCGCACCAGCGCGGTCGTGCGGGTCGCGCGGCCCGCCAGGGCGCAGTGCACCCGGCCCGCCCACCGCTTGGTCGCCAGATAGGTGACCGCCGGGTCGTTCGCGGCGACGACCAGCACGAACCTCCCGTCGCCGAGCAGGGCGCGCAGCCGCGCCGGGCGGCCGGCGAGCGGGACGTCCGGGGCGCGCCGCCCGGCCAGCCGGTGCGCGCCGCGCGGCGCCGGATAGGCGATGCCGATGCCGGAGACGGCGCCCGCCAGCCGCCGCGCGACCGGCCGGACGCGGGTCGCCGCCCAGGCCGCGGCGCCGCGCGCCGCGCGCAGCGGGCGCGGCTCGGCGAGTGCGAACCGCAGCAGCGCCCCGCTGCCGCGCAGCACCTGCCGCCCGACCGGATACCGCTCCTCGTGGTAGCTGTCGAGCAGCCACGACGGCGCCCAGCCCCACAGTTCGGCGGCGAGCTTCCAGCCGAGGTTCGCCGCGTCCTGCACGCCGGTGTTCATGCCCTGCCCGCCCGCCGGGGAGTGGACGTGCGCTGCGTCCCCGGCGAGGAACACCCGTCCCGTCCGGTACCGGGGGACCTGGCGCTCGTCGCTGTGGAACCGGGACGTCCAGCGGGGGTCGCGCATGCCGTGGTCGGTGCCGAGCGCCCGGCGGACCACCTCCCGCAGCTCGGCCATGTCGACCGGCTCGGAGTCGGCCGCCTGATGCCGCCGGTTCCAGGCGATCACCCGGTACCAGCCGTCGCCGAACGGGGCGACGAACGCGAACGCGTCGCCGACCGCGCCCACGGACAGGACGTCCTCGGGCACCTCGTCCAGCCGGACGTCGGCGAGCATCACCGACCGCACTGCCGCCCGGCCGGGGAACGGCAGCCGCAGTTCCCGCCGCACGGTGCTGCGGACGCCGTCGGCGCCCACCACGTACGAGGCCCGGCGCGTCTTGGTGCCGCCGTCGGCCGTCCGCACGTCGACGTCCACGCCCGCCGCGTCCTGGCGCAGTGCGACGACCTCGGTGCCGTGCACGACCTCCGCCCCGGCGGCGAGCGCCCGCTCCCGCAGGACGCGTTCCGTCTCGTACTGCGGTGTGACGAGGACGAACGGGAAGCGCCCCGGCAGCCGGGAGAGGTCGAGCGCGGCCGAGCCGAGCAGCCGCAGCGCGGCGACCCGCCTTCCCGTGGCGACCAGCTCGTCGGCGACGCCGCGCGCGTCCAGCATCTCCAGGGTGCGGGCGTGCACGGCGAACGCCCGCGTCAGACCGCTCGCCTCCGCGGCGCGGCGTTCCAGCACCGTGCAGCCGATGCCCGCCGCGGCCAGGTCCCCCGCCAGCAGCAGCCCCGTCGGGCCCGCCCCCACGACCAGCACGTTCCCGGTGGGCCTCCCGGTGGGCGCCATCACGCTCCCCTCTCACCGGGGGCCGGCGGCCGGCCCCCGCCCAGGGAACACTTCCCAGGAACAGGGCGTCCTCACGCCGCCGGGAGGCCCGATGCGGCAGGGGCTCTCAGCCCTGCGCGCGGCTCTCCCGCCCGGCCCGCTCCCGCTCCCGGAGCTGGAACTTCTGGATCTTCCCGGTGGACGTCTTGGGCAGCTCGGCCACGAACTCGACGGTGTCGGGGGCCTTGTACCGGGCGAGGCCCGTCCGGACGTGCTCGACCAGTTCCGCCCCGGTCGCGGCGTGCCCGTCGCGGAGCACGACGAACGCCTTGGGGCGCTCGCCCCACTTCTCGTCCGGGACGGCGACGACGGCGACCTCCAGCACGGCCGGATGCGAGTCGATGGCCCGCTCGACCTCGACCGTCGAGATGTTCTCGCCGCCGGAGATGATGATGTCCTTGGACCGGTCGCGCAGCTCGACGTAGCCGTCCGGGTGGCGGACGCCGAGGTCGCCGGA
Organism: Spirillospora sp. NPDC047418; assembly: GCF_040643275.1. Taxonomy (NCBI): domain Bacteria; kingdom Bacillati; phylum Actinomycetota; class Actinomycetes; order Streptosporangiales; family Thermomonosporaceae; genus Spirillospora; species Spirillospora sp. NPDC047418. The sequence goes on along the minus strand of NZ_JBEYTW010000082.1, from coordinate 6,788 downwards.
GTGGAACCAGCCGCCCCGGAACGCCGCCGCGGTCGCCTCCTCGTCGCGGTGGTAGCCCTTCATCACGTTGTTGCCGCGCATGACGATCTCGCCGAGGGTCTCCCCGTCGGCGGGGACGTCGTTCATATCGTCGTCGACGACGCGCAGGCCGTCCGTCTGGACCATGCCGACGCCCTGCCGGGCCAGCAGCCGGGCCCGGTCGCCGGCGGCCAGGTCCGGCCAGCCGGGCTGCGGCTCGCACACCGAGTACGGCCCGTAGGTCTCGGTCAGCCCGTAGACGTGCACGATGCTCGCGCCGAGCCGCTCCATCTGCCCGATGACCGTCGGGCTGGGCGGCGCGCCCGCCGTCGTCACCGTCAGCGGGCGCTCCAGCGGATGCGCCTCCGGCGCGTTCGCGATCGTCACGAGCACGGTCGGGGCGCCGTTCAGGTGCGTGACGCCCTCGGTGTCGATGAGCCGCCACACCTCCGCGGCGACGACGGCGCGCAGGCACACCTGCGTCCCGCCGATCGCGGCGAGCGCCCACGGAGTGCACCAGCCGTTGCAGTGGAACATCGGCAGCGTCCACAGGTAGACGCTCTCGGGGCTGTGCCGCGAGTGCAGGACCTCGCCGAGCGCGTTCAGGTAGGCGCCGCGGTGGGTGTAGACGACGCCCTTGGGACGCCCCGTGGTGCCGGACGTGTAGTTGATCGAGATGGCGGCGTTCTCGTCGTGGACGTCCCAGGGCAGCGGGTCGTCCGAACCGCGCGCCAGGAGGTCGCCGTAGGTGACGCCGCCCACGGCCGGGTCGGGATCGGCGCCGGTCGCCGGGATCGTGACGACCTGCGGCAGGACGTCCGCGATCGGCGCGACGGAGGGATGCAGACCCGCGTCCACGACGAGCGCCTTCGCCCCCGAATGGTCGACGATGTACCGGATCTCTTCCGGGGCGAGCCGCGTGTTGATCGCGACGAGGACCGCACCCGCCAGCGGCACCGCGAAATGGGCCGCGAGCAGTTCGGGCACGTTCGGCGCCAGGTAGGCGACGCGGTCACCGGGCTCGATCCCGGAGGCCCGTAACGCGTTGGCGAGCCGCGTCACCTCTCCCGCGAACTCCGCATACGTGGCGCGGCGGTCTCCGTAGAGGTAGGCGGCCTTGCCGGGGAACACCTCCGCCGACCTACCGAGAAACGCGAGAGGAGTGAGCGACGTGTAACCCGGACCGTTCTCCATGGGAAGCCTCCGGTGCCATTCGGATGTGGCCTGCGTCTCAAAGGATCCCACGCACTCCCACCCCCGCATGGAGCCGGCACCGGTCCATGCCGCACCCTTGGAACAAGATCGCGCCAAGGAGGGCGAGCATGACCGTATCCCGGCTCCGCGACATCCCGGGCATCGGCGTGGACGAGATCGGCGACGCCGCCGACGCCGCGTCCGACCCGGAGTTCCTGCGGCTGGAGAACCTCGACACCGACGTCCGGCCCCCGGCGGCCGCGCTCGCCGCGACCCGCGCCGCCGTGGACGACGACGCGGCCAACAGCTACCTGCCGTTCCAGGGGCACCGCGGCCTGCTGGAGGCCGCCGCCGCGCACGTCGGGCGGATCGCCGGGCGCGCCTACGACCCCGGCACCGAATGCGTGAGCGTCGCGGGCGGCCTGAACGGGATCACGAACACGCTCCTCGCCACGGTCGAGCCGGGCGAGGAGGTCGTGCTGTGCGACCCGATCTACGCCGGGCTGGTCAACCGCGTCCGCCTGGCCGGCGGCGTGCCCCGCTTCGTCCCGTGCACGCCCTCGCCCGCCGGGTGGACGGCCGACCCGCAGGCGCTCGCCGACGCGATCGGCCCCCGCACGGCCGCCGTGCTGATGATGGGCCCCGCGATGCCGACCGGGCTCGTCCTGGACGGGACGCACTGGATGGCCATGGCCGACGCCCTGAACCGGCACGACGCCTGGCTGATCTACGACGCGGCGATGGAACGCATCCGCTTCGACGGACGCCCGCCGGACCATCCCGCGCGGATCTCGGGCCTGGCGGAGCGGACGATCACGGTCGGGTCGGCGTCCAAGGAGCTGCGGCTCATCGGCTGGCGGGTCGGCTGGGTCGCCGGACCCGCCGAGATCCTGCACGACGTCCGCCTCGTCGGGCTGACCAACGTCGTCTGCCAGGTCGGCATCGCCCAGCGGGCGGTGGCGGACGCGCTCGCCGCCCCGGACGCCGACGCGGACGTGGCCGCCGCCACCGCGATCTGGCGGGAGCGGTGCGAGGCGATCCTCCGGCAGCTGTCCGATCTGCCGGTCGTCCGGCCGGACGGCGGCTGGTCGCTGCTGGTCGACTGCCGGCCGCTCGGCCTGTCGCCCGCCGGCCTGTCGCGGCGGCTGTTCGACCGCGCGAAGGTCGCGGCGACGCCGATGGACGGCTGGGGGCCGTCGGGGGCGCGCTACCTGCGGCTCGTCTTCGCCAACGAACCGGTCGAACGGCTCGGCGACCTCGCCGAACGGTTCCGCCGGGCGCTCTAGCCCTGCGCGTTGCGGGTCAGGATGGAGACGGCCTTGACGGTCGTGTAGCCGCGCCATTCCAGTTCGGCGGCGGGCGAGTAGCTGGCGAAGTCGACGCGCCATCCGCCGTCGTCCTGCTGCTGTTCGTCGAGGCGCCGCAGTTCGGCGTGCACGAGGTCCTCGTCGAAGAGGTCACGTGCGGGACGTCCGGGATAGGGGGCGAAGTCCAGGGGCCGCATCATCTCGTCCTCCAGCCCGCCTTGGACGTGCACGAGGCCGTTCTCAGGAATGTGCCGGCCGAGCAGACGGAGGGTTTCGCCGTCTTCGATGGCGTCGGCCAGCCACATGGCGAACGCGAGCTCCAGTGCGTGCAGCTCGTCCTTCTTCCGGACGGCGTCGAGGCAGTAGCGCGTCGCACGGTCGAGCCAGGCATGCTTGGCGACGGCCTCGTCATGGGCGGCGACGCGGTGCGCCATGGCCGTGACGACAGCGGTGATCTGCAGCGAGGACGCCTGCGTGTCGGCACCCGCCCAGAACGGGGCGCTTCCGGCCGGGTCGGGCATGGGCAGCGCGAACGGGATACCGCCGTCCGGAAGGGTCACGGACTCCAGCCAGTCGCAGAGCGCGACGGCCTCCGGGGCCGTGAACGGGGCCAGCTCCTCGAAGACCTCGAACGCGTGCAGGGCGGGGCCCGTCTGACTCGTCCGCGACCGTAGGTCGGGTTCGAGTCCGTGCCCGTAACCGCCGTCGGGATTCCGGTAGGCGTTCAGAGCGGCCAGCAGAGCGTCCTTGTCGCCCTCGCCGATCAGCAGCTCGAAACGGCGCCGATCGAGCGGGCGCGCATGCGTGGCCATGAAGTCGGATGCCTTATCGATGTCCATGCCTCCAGCCTGACCACCCGAAGCGCACCCGTCTTGCAGGTTTCGGCCATCACCAGGTATGGACCAGTTCCTTCGGGCTCCGGTGGATCAGGTTCGGCTGCATCTCCACCGGCCCTTCCAGCCGGAGGCCCGGCAGCTCGCGGGTCAGCGTCTCCAGCGTGACCCGGACCTGCTCGCGTGCCAGCTGGGCGCCGGGACCACGCGTGCACACCGTGCCCGAACGCCAGATGCCGGGCGGGCTTCCGGGTGATGTCGAACTCGTCGGGACGGATCCCGGCGGCCGTCGAGGAGGCCGCGCGCTACGACACCGCCATCCAGGGCTTCCGGCGGGTCACCACCCGCCCGGTGACGCTGGCCGGGAACGAGCTGCCCGAAGGGGCCGAGGTCTTCGTCGCGTTCGGTGCGGCCGGGCGCGACCCCGGCGCCCACGAGATCAGCCCGGGACGCTCGCACAGCAGTCCCCACTGCTCCCGGTTCCGCAGCAGGTGCAGGACGGCCGTGCCGATCAGCGCCGTGGTCGTGAGATGCCCGGCGAGCATCAGGTTCTGCAGGTTGGAGATGGCCCGCGGCTCAGCGGCTCCCGCACCCGCCGGTGGTCGTCGCCGTCGGCGGTGAGCACCACGGGCCGTCCCGCCGACAGCGGCCGCAGCCGGGGTCTCGCGCGCCCGGGAGTAGTGGGGGTAGGGGTCGCTCCGGTCGAAGTGCACGATCGTCCCTCCACTCGGGTGACCAGCCCAACGTAGTGGCGGGAAAAGGGAATGCGCGCCGGGAACGGCGCGGCCTAGCCTGGCCGCATGGACGTGAGTTTCGAGCGGACGGGCGAACGCCGGTACGCGACCGTCGTCACCCTGCCCGGGCGGCACCCGCGCCGGATGGATCCCGCGCCCGGCTACGACGACCACATCCCGCACGACCTCGTCCACTACCTCACCGAGGCGGAGCTGGGTTTGGCGTCAGGGGTGTTCGGGCGCGCGGCGGCGGGCGGCGGCGGCTTCACCGAGACGGCCGAGACGCCGGGCGACCCCCGCCGCCGGGCCCGCGAGCAGCGCAGGCTGAAGAAGCGGGAGGCGTCCCTGGACAGGGCCGACCCAGGCGACATGGGCAGGTCCGAGTACCTGGCGGGCCTGTGCGACATCGCCTGGCGTCGCCGGGCCGGGGCCTCCACGCCCGAATGGGCGCGGCGGAAGCAGATTCCCCCCGAGGACACCGCTGCCGTCGGCCGCATCCTGGACCGCCTGGACGAGGTGGCGCCGCTCTGGCACGAGCTGCCGGTCGGCGGCGCGCTCACCTTCACCTGGCCGAGTACGCAGGTCGTCGGCTAGCCCTCGCGGCGGGCCGCTAGCCCTCTTGGAGGGCGAGGCCCAGCGTCCGGAACTGCTCGACCGGACGGTGGTAGCCGCGCTCGATGTGGTGGACGCCCCGCAGTGTGGACGGCCCTTCCGCGACCGCCGCCGCCAGCACCGCCGAGAACCCGGCCCGGATGTCGGGCATGGTCACGTCCCCGCCCCGGAGCTTGGTCACGCCCCGCACGACGGCCGAGTGCAGCGCCGCCGTGTCGTGGTACCGGCACGCCGGACCGCCCAGGCACGTGTCGTAGACCTCTATCTCGGCGCCCATGCTCTGCAGCGCCGGCACGTACGCGAGCCGGTTCTCGTACACGGTCTCGTGCAGCACCGACATGCCCTCGGCCTGGGTGAACAGCACCATGAGAGGCGTCTGCCAGTCGGTCGCGAACCCCGGATGGGTGTCGGTCTGCACCGCCGCCGGATGCAGTCCGTCCGGCGCCGACGCCATGATCCAGTCGTCGGTGATCTCGAACTGCGCGCCCATCCGGGTCAGCGTCGTGATCGCGGTGACGAGCCGGTCCTGCGGGCATCCGTGCACCCGCACCTCGCCCCCGGTGACCAGGCCCGCGACGAGGTAGGAGAACGCTTCGATGCGGTCGCCGTCCAGCCTCGTCTGCGCGCCGCTCAGCCGCTCGACGCCCTCGACCACGATCCGCCGGTCGGGTGCGAAGGAGATGCGCGCGCCCATCCGCTGCAGGAACAGCGCCAGTTCGACGATCTCCGGCTCCATCGCCGCGTTGCGGATGACGGTCTTCCCCTTCGCCCGCACCGCCGCCAGCAGGACGGTCTCGGTCGCGCCGACGCTCGGATACGGCAGCTCGATGCGCGCACCCACCAGCCTCGACGCCCGCGCGTGGATGCCGTCGGCCGCATAGGTCATCTCGGCGCCGAACGCCCGCAGCGCGTCCACGTGGAAGTCGACGGGCCGCCTGCCGATCGGGTCGCCCCCGACCAGCGGCACGAACGCCTCGCCCGCCAGGTGCAGCAGCGGCCCCAGCATCAGGATGGGGATGCGGTTCAGGCCGGTGAACGCCTTGCCGACGCTCGGGTCGGCCACCGGCCCCGGAACGACCGTCACATCGCCGCCGGACCGCTCCACGGTCGTTCCGACGTGCTCCAGCATGCCCGCCGTGATGCCGACCTCGCCGACGTCCGGGGCGTTGCCGATGGTGCTCGGCCCGTCCCCCAGCATCGCCGCGACCATGTGCTTGCTGACCGCGTTCTTGGCCCCCCGCACGGTGACGTCCCCGCGCAGCGGCCCGGACGGCTCGATCCGCCAAAGCTTCTCAGTCACCCGTGCAGCCTACGGCGTCCCCGCCACGCACCTGCCGAAATCACCGCAACCCCGGCACGCGCTCCCGGCGGACGACCTCGGCCCAGACGCAGGTCTCCGCCTCCCCGCGCCGTACGCCCCACCGCTCCGCCACCGCCTCGACGATCATCAGCCCGCGCCCGCACTCGGCCCCGAGCCCGGCCTCCCGCACCACCGGCTCCCCTCCCCCTCCATCACTGACCTCCACCCGGACGTGCTCGTCGTTCCCGGTCAGCAGCAGCCTGATCCGCTCCCCCGCCCCGTGCGCGACCGCGTTCGTGCCCAGCTCACTCGTGATCAACTGCAGGTCCTCCGCGTCGATGCCCTCCAGTTCCAGAGCCCCGTCCACGTACCGCCGCAGCAACGCCACGGACGACGCGTCCCGATCCACCGTCAACGCCCCGAGCACCACCATGGCCGCCATCTCGTCCTCCCATGTCCGACACTTCGTGAATTTGCCGCATCACACTCCGTCACGCGACCAGCGCCAGCATGGACAAACACCGCCCGAACGCGCCCTTCGATCCCCCGACACCGGGAATTCCCCGCCCGGGAATTCTCTGATCTTGACGTTCACTCCCACCGACCAGCCGATTAATACAGAATGAGATCGGACGGCCACGGAGGGAGACAGCCAATGCCCGATGAACCGACCCCGGACGTGCGCACCGTGCGCCTAGTACTCCAGTTGTAGATCGCGATCTTCATGCTTGAGTGGCTTGTCGGTGGTAGTGGCTGGCCTGGGATCGGGCCTGGTGACGGCGTCGCCAGT